>JALWKJ010000167.1 GCA_027081495.1 Campylobacterales bacterium
TTATAATACTCTAAAATATGTAAAACTTATTCAAATAAGATATCAGATTTTTTATAGAAAAAGGAGCAAATATAGAAGATTTACGCATTTTAATTATAAATATACCGACAGATCTAAAGCAAATACTTTAAAATTTCAAAAGTCTATTTTATCTGAAAATATTTTTTCAAATACTCAAAACGATAAAAATTTTACCTTTTTAAATTTATCGCATACTTTTAAAAAAGAAATCGATTGGAATTTTTCTTCTTTTGGAAAATTATGGACTTATAATTTGAACTATTTCGACTATTTAAATCAAAAAGATATTTTAAAAGAAGACGCGTTATTTCTTATAACGGATTTTATCGAAAATATTGAAAAAAATAGAGATGGACTCGAGCCTTTTCCCATCTCTTTAAGGGGTATCAACTGGATAAAATATTTATCGATGAATCAAATTAAAAATCAATCGATAGACGATTCGTTGTATGCGCAATATACTATATTAATGGACAATTTAGAGTACCATCTTTTAGGAAATCATCTATTGGAAAACGGTTTTTCTCTTCTGTTTGGAGCTTATTATTTTAAAGATAACACCTATCTTGAAAAAGCGAAGGAGATTCTTTTTTTACAATTAAAAGAACAGATTTTAGAAGACGGGGCGCATTTTGAGCTAACGGCGATGTATCACCAAATCATGCTGTATCGTACTCTTGATTGTATTAATCTTCTTGAAAATAATAAAAAAATATATGATGAAAAAGAACTTCTTTTGTTCTTGCGAGATACGGCGAAGTCGATGTTAGGATGGCTTTTTGCTATTACATATAAAAACGGGGATATTCCTCATTTAAACGATAGTACGAATGAAATCGCTCCCGTATCGAAAGAGTTGTTTTCATACGCTAAAAGATTGAAGATAGATTTTGAAAAAAAGAATCTCAAAGATTGCGGTTATAGAAAATTTGAAACAAATAGATACGAATTGGTAGTAGATGTAGGAAATATCGGTCCTGATTATATACCCGGACATGCGCATAGCGATATGTTTAATTTCGAGTTGATTATAGACTCTATGCCTATAATCGTGGATACGGGCATAAGCACTTATGAAAGTAACGATCGAAGATATTTAGAGAGATCTACAAAAGCGCACAATACGGTGGTTATCAACGATAAAAACCAGAGTGAAGTTTGGTCGAGTTTTCGTGTAGCTAAAAGAGCTAAAATAATTGAATTTTTCGAAAACGAATATAGCGTAAAAGCTACTCATGACGGATATAAAAAAGAGGGATTGTTTCATAGTCGTGAATTTGTCGCTTATGATGAAAAAATATCTATTATCGATAAAATCGATTCAATTAAAAGCAGACCGTATAAAGCGATAGCGTATTTTCATTTTCATCCGGATGTTAAGGAGATAAAACAGACGGATAATGAAATTATTACCAGTAGCATTATTTTAATTTTTAAAGGTTCAATAAATATCGAATTAGTCGATATACATATTGCCAAAGGCTATAATAATCTGAGTCGATCGAAATGTATAAAAGTTTCATTCACCGATAAGCTAGAAACTCAGATAAATATTATAAGGTAGTTTATATTTTAATTATTATATTAAGATAAAGTAAATGTTAATATATTTAATTATACAATAGATAAATTTGTTATGTATAAACAAAAAATTAAATTATATTTTAGTGTTGTAAAGGTATAAAAAAATTAAGAGGTAAACAAATATTTACCTCTTAATTTTAAAATAAAGTTTGTTTAGTATAATAAAACTAATAAATTAAAGAATATTAAAGGTAAGAGTAATGGTTTACAAACATCCAGCAGTTGTCTCTTTGATTTTAGCAACGGCATTGATGAGCGGTTGTAGTTCAAAATCCGGGAATTATGTGCTTTTTAACGACAATGCCAAAATTACAAATCCCGCCAGCGATTTAAATACCGGTATCGTCGATGAAAAGTATGAGTACAAAATCATGCCAAACAATAGGCTCTCGATACTTATATTCAATCATCCTGAACTTAGCACCAGAGATGTTCGAGCTCAGGTTGCGCCCGCGGATGAAAGAGGAGCTCTTGTCGCAAGCGACGGAACCGTCAGTCTGCCTCTTATAGGCGTTGTAAGGGTTTCGGGTCTAACCGCGAGAGAGTGTGCGAATCTGCTCTCTCATGAATACGCAAGATACTTGAAAAACTCTCATGTAACCGTGGAAGTGTTAAATAAGAGAGTTATAGTATTGGGAGAAGTAAAACAGCCCGGTCAAGTAAACATCATAGAAGATACTACAAATATTCTTGAAGCTCTAGGAAAAAGCGGAGGATTAACCGATTATGCACAAAGGAATAAAGTTCTTATTATTCGCGGTACTCAAAGTCATCCCGTTATAAAAACTCTTGATCTTACAAGAGTGAGCGCATTGACATCGGGAGGAATAAGACTTTATCCAAACGATGTCGTTTATGTTATGCCAAATGAACTTAGGCGAAGAAATCTGGCGATTGCCGAGGCGGTTCCCGGTATAGACCTTGCCCAGAAGATTTTGGGAACGCTCTATACGGGAAAATTTTTGACAAATACTCGTATATTTAATGTAAACAGCCCTGAAGCCGCTGTTGCGCCGATACAACCGTAAAGATAAGGAAAGGGATAGCTATAATGGAAAATATACAAAAAAAGTTGTCTAAACTAGACGATACTACAGATGTAAAAAAGGTTTTGGCGGTTTTTAGCAAAAATAAAGCGTTAACCCTTTTTATTGTTTCACTTTTTTTTGTAGGCGGTTTATTTTATGCATATATCACGCCGCCGACATATGAAACATACTCTTCTATCGAAGTTAGTAACGATAATCTGGATTTAAGTCTCGATTCAGTCGTTAGAGGCGGAAATATTGATAACGAAGCGACTCTTATAGATACCGAAGTCGAAATCTTAAAATCGAGATCTTTGATAGAAAAAGCGCTTGACGATATAGGTTCGCAGATAAGATATTATTCGGCTAGCAACTATAAAGAGATCGAATTATATAAAAATTCACCTATCGAAGTAACGGAACTTAAAGTCAAAAATCCTTTGGTTTACGGCACCAAATTTATTATCGAGCCGATAAATAGCGAAAAATTCGAACTTTCCGTTGATCATGGCGGAATGTTAAGATCAATTAAAAAATCTATAATGTCGCTTTTTGGAAAAAGAACGCCCGAGGTTGAATATAAGGGCGTGCACTCTTTTGGCGAAAGAATCGATAACAATTATTTCTCTTTGGTTGTAAATAAAAAAGAGAATCTTTCAGGATATAGTTACGCTTTTGTTATTTATAACAAAGATAGACTCGTGGATCAAGTTTCTCAAAACTTGAGTGTTTTTCCTATCTCTAAAAACGGCTCCATTATCAAGATGGTCTATCAAGACAGCGTGGCTCAAAGAGCAAAAGATTTTCTCGATAAACTGGTAAACAAATATCTTGAGCAAAGTATAAGAAAGAAAACTTCAAAAGCTTCAACCGCCTTGACTTTTGTCGATGAACAATTAAAAGAAGTCAGCAAAAAACTACAAGAATCAGCCTTAAGACTTGAAAATTTTAAAGAAGAGAATAATCTTGTTGACATAAAAACGGAATCTCAAGTTACTCTGACAAATCTCAGTCAGGTAAAATCGCAGTTGTCCGACATTAAAGTGCAAGAAAGCGCTTTTAATGCGCTTTACGGCGAGTTTAAGACAGGAAACTACGGTGCGGTTTCATCGCTCGCTAAAGATTATCCGGTTTTAGCGTCTCTGTTAAATGACCTGCAACAGGCGAAATCAAGAAAAATTCAGCTTTTAGCTAAATTTACGCAGGAGCATCCCGATGTCCAAAAAGTAAATGAAGAGATTGACGATATCAGAATGGCGCTTGAGAGCGCTATAGAGAGTATCAGCGATTCTATCAGCGAAAAAAGAAGATCTTTGGAAGATACGCTTTACAGCAGCGAAACAATGCTTTTAAAATTTCCCGAAAAAGAGAGAGAGTTAGCCGCGCTTCAAAGAAAGTATAAAGTAAATGAACAGACATATGAATTTTTGCTTCAAAAGCAGGCGGAGATGTCTATAAATAAAGCCTCAACGGTATCAGGCAACAGAGTGCTTGATCGCGCCATACTTCCTACAAAACCGGTGAAGCCGAATGTCCCTATGATATTGTTAACATCCCTTTTGCTTGGATTTATCGTTTCAATGCTTGTCGCTTATATAAGAGAGATGCTTGACGATAAAATAAAAACGAGAGAAGATATCGTTACAAATACCAGAATTCCTTTTTACGGAGTGGTTCCTCAGGTTCGCTCGGCGGATAAGATGTTTACTATTGAAGATCAGCAATCTGTCGCGAGTGAAGCTTTGCGGCTTATAAGAACAAATCTCGAGTTTATTCCTACGGAAAACAAAAGTAAAGTCGTGGTAGTGAGCTCAACGGTTCCGGGTGAAGGTAAAACGACCATCGCAACGAATCTCGCCGCGGTATTCGGTATGAGCGATAAAAAAACTATTGTTTTATCTTTGGATATGAGAAGACCTATGCTTCATAGAGTTTTTGGACTTACGAATAAAATAGGTATGAGTACGGTTTTATCGAAAAACAATTCGCTTAAGGAAGTTATCTGGGAGCATAAGAAGATTAAAAATCTTGATATTATAACATCCGGACCGATTCCTCCCAATCCTTCTGAGTTGATGCAGTCGGGCAAAGTCGATAAAATTATAGAAGAGTTGAGAAAAGAGTATGACTATATCATAATCGACGCGCCGCCGATGGGTATAGTAACCGACGCCTTGTTGTTGATGAAACTTTCCGATATAGCGTTAATTGTTTTCAGATCCGAGTATTCTGAAAAAGAGTATTTGAAATCTTTGGAAGATATGGTACAATCATATCAGATAAAAAATGTAGGTATTGTTTTAAATAGCGTAAAACCTAAAAATATGACACAAAGTTTTTTCAAATATAGTTATACATATAAATAAATAATACGATTGATTTAGAAGAGGTAGCAAATGGGAGGTCAAGTGATAGACAATGCAGATATTGCTTTGACCTTTTTGCTTTCTCTTTTTTTGACTTACATGATAACAAAACTCTCTTCTCGCATAGGAATGCTGGATATTCCAAATGAAAGAAGCTCTCACATAAACCCGATTCCAAGAGGAGCGGGAGTCGGTATATTTATAGCTTTTATTTCCGTAATCTTTTTTTTTAACTTCGACTTTGTAAAAGAGTATCCCGGCTTTATCGTCGGAGTCTTTATAGTTTTTTTAGTCGGCGTATATGATGACAACAGGGGCGTGAAGCCTAAAGCTAAATTTATTTTCATAGCGTTGGCGACGCTTTGTATTTTTTTATTTGATAATTTAAAAATCGATACTCTAGGCACTTGGTACGGACATGAGATTTCGCTTCCTTGGGTATTTTCCCTGACTGTAACATTGATTGCCGTAATCGGTTTTACAAACGCGTTAAATCTTATTGACGGCTTGGATGGACTTTCTGGAAGCGTTTCGATAGTAATATTTTCATCATTTTATTATATCGGTATGGTTAATAACGATAGTTTTATTTTGATTGTATCGTCTTTGATGATTGCGGCAATAGTAGCGTTTTTATTTTTCAACTGGCATCCCGCAAAGATTTTTATGGGTGATAGCGGTTCGCTGGTAATAGGTTTCGTTATATCCGTTATAGCTATAAAATCTATACACTACATGAGCATAACCGCGGTTTTGTTTTTGGCGGCGATTCCGATTATAGATACATTAACGGTTATGATACGGCGCATACAAAGAGGGCTATCGCCGTTTAATCCCGACAAAACGCATCTTCACCATAAAATTCTCAGATGGAAAGGCGGAGTTGACAATTCGGTAGTTATAATCGTCCTGATTCAGTTTGTATTCTCTTTTATGGGACTTGCTTTAAGAAAACAGCCCGATGAAATCATATTCTTTTTGTTTTTTATACTTCTTATTCTTTCATTTACATTTTTGGATGAGAGGGCGGTTGCCAGGAAAAGAACGATTATAACTAGGATCAGGAAAAAGGGAATAAAAATAATTAAAAGACATTTGAATAAATATATAATTACGACAATACTTTTATTTTTAATTTTTTATATAATTGTTCAAAAGTTGTTATGATTTTCGCTTTTACTAAACTTTTGTTATACTCGTTTAAAAATTAGTAACTTATCATAGGAATATAGATGGTATATGAACATGAGATTCCAAATCTCACCAGGCTTTATTTTGGCAAAACTGCCGCAAAAAAACGAAAAATAGAAAATATTGCAAGCAACATTTTAAACGATAGCGGATATGAAGAGATAGTAACGCCTTTGCTTTCATATCATCAGCATGGTTCATTGAGTGAAAAAGAGTTGATAAGATTTTCAGATAGTCAAAATCACATCATAACTCTTCGTGCCGACAGTACTCTTGATGTCGTTAGAATAATAACAAAAAGACTCGGTCGAAGCGTTGAACAAAATAGATGGTTTTATATTCAGCCCGTGTTTAGATACCCGTCGTTTGAACAGTATCAAATAGGAGCGGAATCCATAGGTAAAAACGATCTCTCGCATAGTATAAACGATAGTGCAAAAGTTTTAAACGCTATCGGAGTAAAGCCGTTGCTTCAGATTTCAAATATAAATATTCCTAAAATTATTGCGAAAAAATTAAATATTTCTTTAGAGATTTTCAAAAGCGCAAATTTGGAAAAAATACTCGCGCTTGATGTTCCTTGGCTTGGAAAACTTTCCTATCTGCAAGATGTAAATGAAATAGATGAGATAATAAAAGCCGTTGACGAATCGTTAAAAAAGGAGTTGTTGAAAATCAAACTTTTAGTTGAAAAGATTTCATATGAAAATGTCGTAATAGCTCCTCTTTTTTATGCGAAAATGAATTATTACGATGATCTTTTTTTTAGATACATAAAAGGAAATACGACATTGGGAATGGGTGGAAATTATACTTACGAAAATATAGACTCGACCGGTTTTGCGTTATATACAGATAATTTAATAGAGGAATTGGAAGATTTATGATAAAAGAATTAAAAGCGGATTTGATAGTAGGGCTTCAGTGGGGAGACGAGGGTAAAGGAAAAATCGTTGACCATATGGCTCAAACCCATGATGTCGTATCGAGATTTGCGGGAGGTCACAATGCGGGACATACAATCGTCGTCGATGGAAAAAAGTACGCGCTTCATCTAATCCCATCGGGCGTACTTAATCCAAATGCTATAAATATCATAGGAAACGGCGTAGTTTTGAGTCCTGAAAATCTTATAGATAAAGAGTTGAAGCAATTTAGCGATCTAAAAGGCAGATTGTTTATCAGCGATAAAGCGCATCTTCTTTTGCCCTATCACGCAATGATAGATTTAGGCAAAGAGAAGCTTAGAAAAAAGGCTATAGGTACGACGGGTAAAGGTATCGGTCCCGCATATGCGGATAAAATACAAAGAAACGGACATAGGGTCGGAGAACTGCATCATCCAAAAAAGCTGGCTCAAAAAATTCTTCACTACTTTGAAGACAATAGAGTGCTTTTTGAAGCGATGGAAATCGATATGCTTTGCGAAGAGGAACTGCTAAAGGATCTTATCCGCTACAAGGAGCAGCTAGAGCCTTATATAACGGATACGACAAAATTACTATGGGAGTGTTTGCGAGAGGGGAAAAAAGTGCTTTTAGAAGGCGCGCAAGGTACGATGCTCGATATCGATCATGGAACATACCCTTTTGTTACCAGTTCAAATACCGTTAGCGCGGGCGCTTGTACCGGACTTGGACTCAGTCCCAAAGATATAGGGAAAGTAACGGGAATCGCAAAAGCTTACTGCACTAGAGTCGGCAACGGTCCGTTTCCTTCCGAAGAGAGCGGTGAAGTCGGTGATCTTATAGCGAAAAAAGGTCATGAATACGGTACTACTACAGGAAGAAAAAGAAGGTGCGGGTGGTTTGACGCCGTTGTGGCAAAACATGCATGCCGCTTAAACGGCTGCGATCAGATCGCCTTGATGAAATTGGATGTGCTTGACGGTTTCAAAGAGATTAAAATATGCGTTGCATACGAGTTTGAAGGATCTCGAATAGATTATGTTCCGTATGATTTAGAGAGCGTAAAGCCGATATATGAGAGTTTTGAGGGATGGGACATGGTTCAAGGCATCAAAGAGTACGAAGCATTGCCACATGCCGCAAAAGAGTATGTAAAAGTGATAGAAAAATTGACTAAAACTAGAGTCGGAATTATTTCGACGAGTCCGGATCGAAAAGATACGATTATAATCTAGTTTTATGAAAACAAAATTTTCCGAGATTTTAAAAGTAAAAAAACAAAAAGTCTTTGAAATAGAGCAGAAACTAGCGTCAAAAAGAGCGGAAAAAGAGATACTCTTAACACAGATTGCTCAGATTCTATCTAAAGTAAAAAATTTCTCTTTTCCCGAAGAAGGTAGTTTTTCTACTTTAAAATCTGCTCGTTATAATTTGGAATATCTTTATAAAGATAAAGAGCAAAAAGAAAATATGATAAGATACTTTGATCAAGAAATAGATAAATTAAATATTTTATATAAAGAAGCAAATATCGAATATGAAAAAATAAAACATCTTCATAAAGTAGAGGAAGAGATGATTTTGCAAAAGCTTTTAAAAGAAGAGAGCAAGAGAATGGATGAAATAGCAAATCAACTTTTTATAAGAAAAAAGCTTGCCAAGAGCGATCATGAATAAAGTAATCTTGCTCTTTTTTATGCTTGTTTATACGGCATGGGCGCAGAGTGTTGTAGATTGTAATAAAATTTTTGAAGAGAGAAAATCGGAATTGCTTCGTCTGATGGATCGACTCGATGAAGAAGAGCAATCGTTTGAGATTTACAAAGATGCGCAAAACGCTTTGCTCGAAAAAAAGAAGCAAAAATTAGATGAAAAACTCAAAGAAGTAAACGCGACGCTTAAAAAGGTACAAAATACCAAACGCCAGATAGTGGAGTTGTACGATAAAAACAAAAAACTTCTCGAAGAGATCAAAAAAGCTAAAGACGACAAAATAACCGGCGCTTATTTGAAGATGAAAGATTCAAAAGCCGCCGCTATTCTTGACGCTATGCCTAGAGTCAGAGCCGCTAAGATACTATTTAATCTAACTCCCAAGAAAATTTCAAAAGTTATGGCGAAAATGGATCCCGATATCGCATCTGAAGTTACCGCGCTTTTGACAAAAGGTCCGCCGTTTGATTTGAATCGGACGAAATAATTCACTATTTACTAAAAATTTGCTACACTAATTTTTTTACAAAACCGTTTGTGCGATGGATATCTCGCAAAAGGTAAATTTACTACAAGGTATCTCTCATGAAGATAAGATTACCACACGCTCCTTATATAGCCAGAAAAATTGCTATCGATCTTTTGAAATCCGGCTATGTGACATTTACGGAGGGCGTAGATATTGTTGCCGATCGTGCTGAAGAGATATTGCAAGAAGATTTAAAAAAAGAACTCGCTCTTGAAGAGAGGGTAAACGAAATTCTTGAAGAGAACGAAGACGAGATGGAGTTTATGCGTGTTGACAGGAGAAATATGTTTTGGCTTGTCAAAAAAAAGATGGCCAAAGAGTATGGTGTCATACTCTCTTATGAAGACAGATTTAACGATGTCGCACATCAAATACTTGACCGTTTATATGACGACGATCTTATAAATTACGGCGTAAGTGAAAATATTGTCAAAAATGTCATATATACATCTATTGAGAACTATATAAAAAGCTTTGAAGAGATAGAAGATACGGTGATGGAAAAGATCGAAAAAATGCAAAGAAAGCTTATTCCCGGTACAGAGGAGTATAATGTAGTATTTGAACGCCTCTACAGAGAAGAGTTGCGAAGAAAAGGGATGTTGTAATGCAAAAAAAAAAGATATGGCTCTATTTTGAAGACGGTACTTTTTTAGAAGCCGACAGCTTTGGGACCGAGGGGACGAAAACAGGCGAGATCGTTTTTAACACTTCTATGAGCGGCTATCAGGAAATCATGAGCGATCCCAGCTATGCCGGACAATTTATCGTCTTTACTATGCCTGAAATCGGAAATGTCGGCTGCAATGAAAACGACATGGAAAGTAGTACGGTTTATAGCCGCGGAGCTATTGTTCGAAACTATCAGCATAGGTTTTCGAATTTTAGAGGAGATAAATCTTTCGGCGATTTTTTAAAAGAGCATGATTCACTTGGAATTTGCGGTATAGATACAAGATTTCTTACTAAACTTATCCGCGACCACGGTCCGCAGATGATGATAGCGTCAACCGTCATTTCGGATAAAGAGGAGTTGAAAAAAATATTGTTTTCTTCTCCGAGAATCGAAGAGGTAAATTATATAAAAGAGGTTAGTACAAAAAAGCCGTATGAGCATACTAGTGGAAGTTGGGATGCGCTAAATCAAAAATTTCAAAAACCGATATCTTTGGGGAAGAAAATCATAGTCATAGATTTTGGCGTAAAAAGAAATATACTAAACGAACTATGTCAAAGCGGCTTAAGTATCGAGGTTGTTCCTTATGATTTCGATGCGGATGACATTATAAATAAGTTTCGAAGTAATAAAATCAATGGAGTTTTTTTATCAAACGGACCCGGAGATCCGTTAATACTCAAAGATGAAGCAAAAAAGATAAAGAAGCTTATAGACGCGAAAATTCCTATGTTTGCTATATGTTTGGGGCATCAACTTCTTTCTATCGCTAACGGTTATAAAACATATAAACTAAAATTCGGGCAACACGGAGGGAATCATCCGGTCGCAAACCAGAAAACAAAAAAAGTAGAGATAACGGCTCAAAATCATAACTACAGCGTACCGGAGTCTATTTGCGATATAGCGACCGTAACGCATATAAATCTTTTTGATCAGACTATTGAGGGCGTAAGTTATAACGATAAGCCGATTTTTTCGGTTCAACACCATCCCGAGGCAAGTCCGGGACCTCATGATAGTAAATATATCTTTGCCGAGTTTGCAAAAATTCTTTAAAGACCGCGATTTTTTAGTAAAGTCGAACCTATAATGGAAAGCAATACATATCCGGTAAAAAAATATAGCCCAATCTGTAGCGAGAGCGTGGTATAGATATCTTGTTTTGTCGAAAACAAAACAACCAAAACCGCAACTACAAATACATCGAGCATTGACCATTTTCCTAGTTTATGTATGAAAAAGAGTATATTTTTCGCCATATCGCTTTCTTTTAAAAACCCATAGACGATAATCAGGATAGATTTAAATATCGGAATTATAACGCTAAAAAGAAGAACGATAGAGCCTAAAAGATAATTGGAATCGGAAAAAAGTTTATGTATGACGGATACGATACTTTTACTCTCATATGAGAGAGTTACGCTGCCTATAAAAGGTATCTCTTTATAGACTATCATCATCAAAAGAGGAGAAAAGACTCCGATAAAAAGCGCCGTTAAAGCGGCAAATCCTGTTAATAGAAAAACAAATTCTTTATCTAAAAAATAAAACATAACGAGAAAAAGCAGATAAACGCCAAAAAAAATATATAAATAGAAATTAGCCCTCTCGTGCAGCCTTTTAGCTTCTCTTTGCATAAGTAAAAGATTTTTACTATTTTTCGAGTGTTCGTTATAAATACCTAAAGAGAGCTCTTCAAGAATTTTATCTATCTTTTTTTGCGCCGCTTCTTTAGTCGAGTTTTTTTGAGATATATATTTTGTAAGATCGCTAAAAGCGGTAGAATTTTCATAAGCCTTGAATCCAAGAAAAATTAAGAGAGTCGTAACGCAGATAAGCAGGATATATTTTATGCCGTTAAACAAGAATTCGCCTAAAAATATACAGCCGCGCAAATACGGCTGTATAAAAAACATGAAAAAAGAGTACTATCTTTTTGAAAACTGTGGACTTCTTCTTGCTTTTTTCTTTCCGTATTTTTTTCTTTCAACTACTCTCGAGTCTCTCGTTAGAAGCCCTTGAGGTTTTAGTATAGCTCTGAAATCGCCGTCAAACGATACGAGAGCTTTTGATATACCGTGTCGAAGAGCGTCGGCTTGAGCTGAAACGCCGCCGCCGTGCGTAGATGCTATGATATCTACCGACTGCTCCTGTCTTGTGAGATTAAGAGGCTGCATAACTCTTTTTTTTAGAAGATCGAGACCTCCTAACCATTCGTCAAGGCTTTGACCGTTTATCGCCATTTTACCTGATCCAGGTTTTAGCCAAACTTTGGCGATAGCAGTTTTTCTTTTTCCCGTTGCGTAAATTTTTGACATTATTTATTACCTTCCGATTTACTTACTTGCGCAGTATGTGGATGTTCACTTCCTGCATATACTTTTAATTTTTTGAGCATCTCTTTTCCCAGATTTGTTTTTGGAAGCATTCCTCTAGCTCCGAGTTTGAAAAGTTTAGCCGGGTTGTTTTGTAAAAGTTCTCCGAATTTATCACTTTTGACTCCGCCGAAATATCCGGTATGTCTATGGTACATTTTGGTATCGAGTTTTGTTCCGCTCACTTCAACCTTATCGGCGTTTATCACTACGACATAGTCTCCGCAGTCAACATTTGGAGTATAATAAGGTTTATGTTTGCCGCGAAGAAGAGTCGCTATTTCAGTCAAAAGACGACCGAATTTTTTACCGCTTGCATCTATGACAACCCAATTTCTTTGTACTTCATGGGCTTTTATCATTTTCGTTGTTTTCACAATTTTGCCTTTTATTGTTTTTATAAAGAAAGGGGAGTTTAGTATAATAAGGCTTAAAAAGCGCTGAAATTAATGAGAATTTAAGTTATAAGGTTGGAACGAGCATCTTTTCTTCAATCATGGCGTCTATAATTTTTTTAAATACTACAACCGCATTTTGCGAAGCGAAATATTTTTTGAGTTTCGGATCGGGTTCTATGACCGTGACGCCGATAGTGTAGCGGTTTTTATCGTCATTTGCGAAACCGAAAAAAGAGCTGTTATATATATTTTCATAAACTCCTTTAACGGCAATCTGAGCGGTTCCCGTTTTCCCTCCTACTTCCAGTCCCGGAGTGTAAGCGTTTTTCCCCGTTCCTTCGTTGACCGTTTTAATTAATATTTTATGTATCGTAAGCGCCACATCTTTGTCCAAAACCGCCGTGGCTCTTTTTCTGTAGATTTTTCTTTTTACTCTCGATCTATGACTGAAATATTCGCCGATGGTAGGCCTTAAGATTCTTCCTTCGTTATTAAAAGCGTTGTATGCTTTAAGCAGTTGAAAAAAATTTACTTTCATCCCGTATCCGTATGCCGCCGTCGCCTTAAAAATACTATTTTTGAATTGATGAATATTTGGAATGGAACCGCTTAATTCATAACTTAAATCGATGCCGCTTTTTTTTGAAAAACCGAATTTCCTAAGCCCTTTAAAAAAAGTGATCGTATCGAGTAGTTTTGATAGTTTCGCCATACCCACATTGCTTGAGTGTACAATAATATTTTCAGCGCTTAAGTAATCATATTTATGTTCGTCGGTGATCGTTTTGTTTCCAAGGCGATAGCGACCGTTTTCAACATTTATGATATCCAGCGGTTTTACGGCATCTTCTTGAAGAAGCAAAGAAAAAGTAATCGTCTTCATAACAGATCCCGGCTCAAATATGTACCTTACGGCTGAAATGCTGGTGTTGGGTACATCGGCAACCGATATTTTATTTGGATTATAGCGTCTTGAAGTGGCAAGAGCGACGATATTTCCGGTGG
>JALWKJ010000168.1 GCA_027081495.1 Campylobacterales bacterium
AAATCCACGCTTTCGGCAAATCTGGCCGTCGGTTTGGCGGAAGCGGGCAAAAGGGTAGTAGCCGTCGATTTTGATATAGGTCTTAGAAATCTCGATATGATTTTAGGTCTTGAAAATCGCATCGTATATGATGTCGTAGATGTTATGGAGGGTCGATGCAATCTCTCACAAGCTCTCATAAACGATAAAAAAGCGAAAAATCTCTATTTTTTGCCGGCATCGCAAACAAGCGATAAAAATATACTCGAAAGAGAAAAAGTCGCCAAACTTCTCGAAGAGTTGAAAAAAGATTTCGATATTATCATACTCGATTCTCCGGCGGGTATAGAGAGCGGATTTGAACACTCGATCTTTATGGCGGATCGCGCGCTTATAGTCTCGACTCCAGATGTTTCGGCGGTAAGAGACGCGGATAGGGTTATAGGGATCATCGACGCCAAGAGCGAAAAGGCGAAAGCCGGAGAAGAGGTCAAAAAACATGTCGTTATAAACAGAATCAAACAGGTGATGGTCGATAAAGGAAATATGCTAAGCGTTGAAGATGTGCTTAGCATACTAGCGCTTCCGCTTATTGGAATCATTCCCGAAGATGAAAATATCATAACCTCTACAAACGAAGGCGAGCCGATATACTATAATCAAAAATCGCCGGCGTCGCTTGCTTATAGAAATATCGCCAAACGGGTACTCGGCGAAGAGATTCCTTTTATGGATATTACCCAAAAGAGGGGATTTTTGAAAAGGATTTTCGGATGACGCTTTTTGAGAGGATATTTGGCGGCAAGAGAGACAATTCTGCTTCAAAAGCCAAAGATCGTCTGACGATTATGTTAGCTCATGAAAGAGCCGATTGCGCCGTACCCTATCTCGATGATTTAAAACGGGATTTATTAAAGGTCATCAAAAAATATACGCAGGTTAGAGATATACATATAAAATCCGAGAATAATCAAAATATCGATATGCTCGAAATCGAGATTCAATTAGACAAATAGATGAACCTTCTTTTAACAAAAGCGGTACTTTTGGTACTGCTGGTTCTTTCGTTGTTTTTGCTTTTTATCAAAATCTATACGAATGGTCATCATATAGATAAAATTTCCGATAAAAATCTCACTCTGTCCAAAATCGAGCAAAAGCAAAAAAAAGAGCTAGATCTCAAATCGATTTTACGCGAGTGCAATAAAACACTAGATAAGCGTTACAAAACAGTCGCCTCGGAAATAGAAGATTATATGCGGGCTCTTGAGATAGTAAAAAAAGAGGAAGAGTATATAAAAGAGATAAACATATCTAAAAAAATCAAGCCCGTAAATATCAAAAAAAGCAAACAGATAGCGACGACGACAAAAAGTCAGAGCCGTTTACCCAAAATAGTAATAATCATGGACGACATATGCTCAAAACTCCAAGCTCATATGTTAAAAGAGATACCTCTTAAGATAACGCCTTCTATCTTTCCCTCGACCTGCGATCATCCCGATACTCCAAAGATAGCGAAACTTTTTCGCTCTTTTATGGTTCACACGCCTATGCAGGCGTACCACTACTCATCTCCCGAAATAGATACGCTAAATACGGCCGATTCTATAAAAGTGATCGAAAAAAGAATAAAAAAAATAAAAGACGATTTTCCAAACTTAAGCGCCATCAACAACCATACCGGCAGTATGTTTACATCTGATGAAAAATCTATGAAAAATCTTTTTTCTATTCTTAAAAAATATGACATAAACTTTGTTGACAGTAGAACCTCCGCGCAGACAAAAGCCGCACAAACGGCAAAAGAGTACGGAATGAACATTTATGAGAGAAATATCTTTTTAGATAACATAGACGATGTCGATGAGATTTTAAAAAAGATTAAAGAGAGTATCGATTATGCGAAAGCTCATCGTCTGGCTATCGCTATATGTCATCCTAGAGAAAACACTTTCAAAGCTCTTATCGAGGCGAAGAATCTCTTTAGAGGCGTGGAAGTCGTCTATATCGACGAGCTTTATAGATGAAAAAATTAGATTTTTCTCCTATCGAATTTTCTAAACTAAAAAAACCGCCGGAGCAATTATACTTCAAAGGCAGACGCGAATTACTGCAAATGCCTAAAGTCTCGATTGTAGGAAGCAGAAGAGCCTCTTCATATACAAAAAGCATGACGGCGATACTATCTCGTAAATTTTCAAATATCGGCTACTGCATAGTCAGCGGAGCCGCTATGGGGGTTGACGCTATAGCCCACGACGGAGCGTTTCCAAATACGATAGCGGTTATGGCGAACTCTCTTGATATGATCTATCCGAAAGTCAACGAAAAACTGATAAAAAAGATTTACGAAAACTCGCTAGCGCTTAGCGAATACGAATCAAACACCAAAGCGACAAGATATAGTTTTGTGATTAGAAACAGAATCGTAGTATCTCTTGGCGAGTTTTTGATCATAACTCAAGCCGACGAAAACAGCGGTACGATGAGAAGCGCCGAGATAGCGCATGAGATAGGCAAAAAGATTTTTGTTTTGCCCCAAAGACTAGGAGAAAGCGGAGGAACGCAAAAACTTTTAAGAGAAAACAGAGCGGAACTCATTTTGGATATAGACGAGTTTATCTCAAATTTTGGCAAACAAAAAGAGCGCGAAGAGGACGAGATTCTCTTATATTGTCAAAATATCCCCTCTTTGGACGATGTCTTGGATAAATTTGGAGATAAAATTTACGAGTATGAATTGCAAGGCAGGGTCGAAATCAAAAATTTAAAAGTCTATCCCTTATGAAAACGGCGGCAATCGACATAGGATTGAAAAGAATCGGCATAGCCGTATCTTTGGATGAAAAGATTGTGATTCCTCTAAATGCTGTTCTTAGAAAAAACAGAAATCAAGCCGCAAAAGATGTAGATAGATTTTTAAAAGAGTATTCCATACGAAAAGTTATCGTCGGTATCCCAAAAGGGGGCAAAAGCGAAGAAGAGATGAAAAGAAGAATAGAGCATTTTATCTCGCTTTTGGAATTTGATCAAGAGATAATATATATCGACGAATACGGAACTTCATATGAAGCAAAAGAGATGACAAAAGGGGTGTTTAAACAAAAAAGAGACGGCAAAATCGACTCCGTCGCCGCCGCGCTGATACTTCAAAGATATCTTGATCTTAGAAGAGAAGTTCCGTAAGAGGGTAATCTCGTTAAATATTACCGCGCCAATTATCACCGCACCAAAAATTAAGAATATTTGTTGGTGCGGTGATAAATATGGATCGATGATTATTGTATTATAGTGTTACAAATCGAAACATTATATAAATGTTAAAATTATAATGAAAAAATGGAATTATAGTCATATTTTTTAATTTCCATGCATCAAAAATAAAATAATTTAATTCTCATTGCGACTAATCAAAT
>JALWKJ010000169.1 GCA_027081495.1 Campylobacterales bacterium
TTATCGCTTCTTTGACGCTTTGAGGGATATCGTCAAGATCGGTTTCATAATTTTTTTGAGGGATGATCGCCGTTTTTATTTTGGCTTTGTACGCGGCGATGAGTTTTTCTTTAAGACCTCCTATGGGAAGTACATCGCCTACAAGCGTCAATTCTCCGGTCATCGCGACATCCGAACGAACTTTTTTTTCAGAAAAAATCGACGCCATAGCCGTTGCCATCGCTATTCCCGCGCTAGGCCCGTCTTTTTTTCTAGCTCCTTCGGGAACATGAATATGCAGATCGTATCTGCGATATATTTCATTGATTTTCGGTTCTATTTCATCCTCTTTCTCTTTGACGGTTTTTGGGATAATTTCGGGATTTATTTCGAGTTTTTTTTCATCGATTAAGACTTTTACCACGCTTAACGCTATTCTTGCCGACTCTTTCATGACATCGCCTAGACTTCCGGTAAGCTGCATCACTCCTTTGCCTTCGATTTTTATGGCTTCGAGTTTAAGCACATCTCCGCCTACCGCCGTCCATGCAAGACCGTTTACGACTCCGACTCGTCCCTCTTTTGGAACCGCTTCTATCGAAAAGATCTCTTTGTCGAGATATTTATGCAGATTTTTAACGCTGATAGTCACTTTTTGCGTTTTTTCTTCAAGAATTTCTCTCGCCGCTTTTCTCATAATCTGCGCGATTCTTCTTCTGAGATTTCTAACTCCCGCCTCTCTGGTGTAGTTGGATATGATAAGTTCAAGCGCTCCATTTGATATATGAAACTCCGTATTTTTTAGGCCGTGTTTTTTGAGTTCTTGCACAATCAGATATTTTCGCGCTATTTGAAACTTTTCATCCGGAGTATATGAGCTTAAAAATATAAACTCCATTCTATCTCTAAGAGGTGCGGGAATATATCCGACTTCGTTTGCGGTCGCGATAAATATGACTCTGCTTAGATCTATATTGAAGTTAAGATAGTAATCTCTAAAAGCTTGATTTTGTTCAGGATCCAAAATCTCCAAAAGTACGGCGGTAGGGTCTCCTCTGTGACTTCTTGCCACTTTGTCTATTTCGTCTAGCACGATTACCGGATCCATCTCTTTTGCTTCGATAATTCCCTGTACGATTCGTCCGGGCATAGCGCCTATGTAAGTTCTTCTATGACCTCTTAGTTCGTTTACATCTTCCAATCCTCCAAGCGCGATTCGTATGAGTTTTCTTTTTAACGCGGTGGCTATGGAGTTTGCAAGCGAAGTTTTACCCACGCCCGGAGGTCCCGCAAAGCAGATAATCTCCCCTTTGTAGTCTTTGTCCTTGATGCCTCTTTTCTCTTTTAGCTCTTTTACCGCAAAATACTCTTCTATCCGCTCTTTAGCCTTGGTGAGGGAGTAGTGATCTTTTTCAAGCTGTTTTTTTACTTCAAAAATATCGAGTCTTTTTTTTGAATATTTTCCAAAAGGTATATCCAGCACCCAGTCAAGATAACCCTGAATCAAGTTTGAATCCGCCGAATCGGGATGCATTCTCGCATATCGGTCTATCTGTTTTGAAATCTCTTTGTAAGCGTCTTTGCTCATGTATCGCTTTTTCGATTCGAGCTTTTTTTTGTATTCGCCGATCTCTTCTTCTCTTTGAGTGTCGCCTCCTAACTCTTGTTGTATCTGTTTTAACTGTTCTTTTAAAAAGTACTCTTTATTTACTTTCTCGATCCGCGAGTGGACTTTTGATTTGATCTCTCTTTGAAGTTTGCTGGCTTTTATCTCTTCGGTGATGTACTCTATGAGTATAAAGAGCCTCTCTTCCAGGTTTGTTTGGATAAAGAGTCGGTAAGCCTGATCTTTTTTTAGTTTCAAAGTACTGGCTACTAGATCTACTATTCTATTCGGTTCATGATTTTCATCGATGGTTTTTAATAGATCGGGAGCGAAGAGATCGCTCGTTGTGGCAAGAGTTCTTATTTTCTCTCTTAGTATCTCAAGCGTCGCGTTTACTTTGAGTTCGTTATAGGGATCTAGTTTTAGAACATCTACTATCGCTTCTAGCGGATCGTTTTTGACGGGTTTTAGTATAATTCCTTTTTCCAGTCCTTGAAACAAGATTTTTATACGCCCGTCGGGAAGCGCGACCTTTCTCATGATCGTGCCTATGACGCCGGCTTCGTATATGCCGTCAAAATCTCTTTCTCCTTCATGGGAAGGTTTTGAAGGAGTTATTAGAACCAGTGAATTTGCCTCCAGCGCTATATTTGCCGCTTCGACATTTTTTGGATCCGTCAAAAACACCGGCGAGATCATAAAAGGATAGAGAAAAAAAGCGTCCTCTACTATGATCGGAAGTTTTTCCGGAAATTGTCCATAATTGTTTAACTGCATATTTTTCCTCTCTGTCTGTTAAGGTTATTGAAATATTTTTTCAAAAAGCGATTTGTCGCTAGTGGCGATAGGCGTATCTTTGAGCCAGGAATCGTTCACTTTTTGCATATAAATTTTAGCCGCTTTATCTTTGCCCAATCTTTTGTAAAGCGAGGCTATATCTTTGTTTAGTATGAGTTGAGTTAGATAGAGTTTCGTTAAAATCGTCTCTACCATCGGATTGTAAAGGGAGTTTGGAAATTTTTGCAGATACTCTTTCGCTTCGCCGATCGTATCTATGAGGAGTTTTTGATTTCTTTTTGGATGTTTGAACTCTTTAAATCTCGATTTGATTTTGAGATATTTTAGATACTCGATATTTCTTCTTGTCGCAAACTTTTTTATATAGTTGTCAAGATAGAAGTTCGCCATAAGATACTCTTCGTCTTCAAGATGAGCGTTAAATAAAATCATCAGCGCCTCTTTCAAATAGGGTGAAGCGACATGTTCGCTCGCAAGGGAGGTGTATGCGTCGTCGGCTTTGTCTAAATTGCCCATAGAGACCGTTTTTAAAATCTCTTTGTACCAGTATGACCCCGGTTTGTTATATACCTGCGAGGATTGCTGTTTCGAAGAACAGCCTATGATAAAAAACACTAAAAAGAACGAAACCGCAAAATATCGAATTAACATCAATTTTCTCCTTGTTTGACAAATAATTTTACCTGAATCTATGTTACTTTTCTCTAAAATAGCCGATATTATTACACTTGTTCTTAACTAGTTAAGGTTTGTGTTGTATATTTTATTTTAAATGTCTAAGGAGGGCGCATGAAAATAAAAGCCGTCTCGCCTATTTTTGGATTTGAGAAGATAAAAGAGTATTCAATCGATAAAATAGACGATTTTTTTTCTATTTTAAGCGCCGACGATATCTCTTTTACGCTGATTAATCCAAAAAAGCTAAGAGAGTACGATTTTGAAATACCGTCGTTTTACAAAGAGTTGTTAAATTATCCCGACGATAAAATTACGCCTTATTGCATAGTCGTTTTACAAAATCCGCTCGAAGAGTCCGCAATAAATTTTTTAGCGCCGATTTTGATAAACGAAGAGAAAAAAGTCCTCGTTCAAGTAGCGCTGGATGAAAATAGATATAGCGATTATCTGATTGCCGATAAGATAAAAAGGTATCTTTAAATGATTAACAATATATCCATACTCGGAAGCGGTAAAATGGCGGCTTCTATTATCAAGGGCGTTTGCAAAAGTTATGAAACCGAAGTGATCGCTAGAGATCAAAATAGACTCGATGAGCTTAAAGATGAGTTCAAAGACGATATTTCGGTATTTAGACTACATAACGGTTTTGATATCGAGGGTAAAAATATTATTTTATGCGTTAAACCTCACGCTCTTGAAGAGGTCGCTTCAAAACTTCAAGGAAAGGCGAATTCTCTTCTTTCCGTAATGGCGGGAGTATCTTTGGAGAAGCTCGGGTTTAACATAGACGCCGCGCATACCCTTCGAGCTATGCCCAATTTAGCAGCTACTTACGGTAAATCAATGACTACGATTTGCGGCGATGAAACATTTAAAGACGAAGCGTTAAGAATCTGTAGTACTTTTGGCGGAGCATTATGGCTTGGAAGCGAAAAAGAGATAGATATCGCTACCGCTCTTGCGGGAAGCGGACCGGCGTTTTTGGCAATCGTCGCGGAAGCTTTAAGCGATGCGGCCGTAAAAGAGGGGCTTAAAAGGGAAGATGCGAAAATTTTGACTCAAGGACTTTTTGAAGGATTTGCGCCTCTTTTAAAAGATAACCATCCGTCGCTTTTAAAAGAGGCCGTTATGAGCCCGGGCGGAACGACGGCTGCCGGCGTATGCGCGCTTGAGGAGAGATCCGTAAGAGACGCTTTTATAAAGGCGATTCATTTTGCCTATGAGCGAGCCAGGGAATTAAAAGGATAGAGCGGAGCGCCGCAAAAGAAAATCTCTCTTTTGCGGCATGAAAATCTAAAGATTATGTTCTTTTTTATACTCCATGATCATTCGGTACGCTTCGTCTTTTAGTTTTAACTTCTCTTTTTTAAGAGTTTCGAGTTCATAATCGCTTATATGTTCTCTTCCCTCTTCGGCTTCGGTTATTTTATCGTCGAGTTCATTGTGTTTTTCGAAGATTCTCGCGAAGTGGGCGTTTTGGGTTTTTAGTTTTGAGATGATATCTCTGTATTCATGTAACATGAAGTTCTCCTGATTATTTTTAGTACAAATCTATTTTAACATTTAAGTTCTGTAATCAGCATTAATCTTTACATAATCATAACTTAGATCGCATCCGTAACTCGTATGTGAAAATTCGCCGATTCCAAGATCGCATGAGATTTTGAAACTCTCTTTTTCCAAAATCGATACGGCAAGCTTCTCTTTTTCTTTGTCAAGCGTTGGAGACTCTTTTGAATAAACGACTAAATCATCGTATTTTATGGTTAGTTTTTCTTCATCGCATTCGCTCACGCTCGCGCCGATTGTCGAAGCGATTCTCCCCCAGTTGGGATCTTCTCCAAAAAGAGCCGTTTTTACGAGAAGAGAGTTGCTGAGATTTTTTGAAATCTTTTTCGCTTCATCTTTCGACTTCGCCCCTTTTACTTCAAACGCGACGACTTTGTTTGATCCTTCGCCGTCTTTTAGTATCATCATAGAAAATTCATAAGTTAAAAGATTAAGAGCGTATGCAAACGCCTCTTTATCGTAAGCGCCGCTTTTTTGACTGCTTAAAAGCATAACCGTATCGTTTGTGGACATGTCGCCGTCAACGCTTATATTGTTAAAAGATCGATCGACGCTCTCTTTTAAAAGTTCGTCCATGTCTTCTTTTTCGATTGCCGCGTCGGTTACGATAAAACATAGCATCGTAGCCATCGAGGGATTTATCATTCCCGCACCCTTGCAGATACCGGCTATTTGAAAACTTTTACCCTCTTCAAGCTCCACTTTAAAGCCGAGCTCTTTTTCAAAGCTGTCGGTTGTCATGATGGCTTTTGCCGCTTTGTTTGAGTTTTTTGCGTTAAAATCGAATTTTTCAAAAGAAGAGGCTATTTTTGAGACGGGAAGCCGATAGCCTATAACGCCGGTCGAACTCATGACGGGATTTGTTAGGGGGATCTTTTTTTGGAGGATTTCAAAAAGCCGCCGTATATCTTCAATCCCTTTTTTACCCGTCATCGCGTTAGCGTTTTTTGAATTTATCAAAATAAAATCCGTTTTAAAATCTTTCGGATATCGGCGGTAATGTTTTATGGGCGCGGCGGGGAGGGAATTTTTAGTAAAAACCGATGAGATTAAGCACGGTTTTTCGCTTCTTATAAAGGCTACATCTTCACCGCCGTCACTTTTAAGTCCGACGCTGACGCCATCGCAGAAAAAACCTTCTACCTTGGATAGGGAATCTTTTAGGGGAAAAATTTCAAACATTATCTACTCTCCTTGGGGCGCTCTTTCTTTCGCGCTATTTTTTTTGCGACTCTTATGCTCTCGCCGCTTCCTATGAGCATGAGTTTTGAGCCTAAAGTTATGATCGTCTCTTCGCTTGGCATAGGAATAAAATTGTTTTTATCGTCTCGAATACCGACTATATTTACTTTGACAAAACTTGGAAAATTTACATCTTTTAGTTTTTTATAAAGCATCCATGAATGACTTGGAATTTTTATCTCTTCTATATCGAGAGGAGTATCTTTTTTATATAAAAACTGTTCAAGTATATTTTCCATCTCCGGTCGCTGGCTGATGGCGCTCATTCGTTGAGCCATGAGCTTGGTGGGAGAGACGACGCTGTCCGCTCCGAGTTTTTTTAGTTTTTCGATATCGCTTATTGTCTTTGCGTTTGTAAGTATAAAGTATGGACGACGGCGTTTTATCTCTTTTTCATGAAGTCTTGCGGATGCTATGACGGCGATATTGTCGGCGATATTTTGAGAGAGAGTTATGATGCCTTTTGCGCTTGAGAGGTGCGCTTTTGCCAGCGCTATTTCGGTATGGGGTTCTTCTTGCACAAAGTAGGGATAGTTATAATTTTTTGCGATTTCTTCAAGGTTCTCGCTGGGATCGACGACTACAAACGGTATATGATTTTCTCGAAACTGTTTTGTAAGCTGTATCGTAAATTCGTTGTGATTGCATATGACATAATGGTTTTTAAGTCTTGCGATATCATAAAGCATCGATCTCTCCTTTAATATCTTTAATAATTCTCCCTTATTTAAAACATCCACCAAAATACCTACGGAAAATGAGAAAATCCCAAATCCCAAAATTATAAGCATAATCGTAAAAAGCCGCCCGGCGTCGGAAATCGGCGATATTTCGCCAAAACCCACGGTCGTAAATGTGATCCCCGTTTGGTAAATAGCGTCCATCAATGAAAAATCATCGATGATTATGTATCCGAGAGTCCCCGCCATCATAATCAAAACCGTTAAAATAAGAGGAAGCCTAAACGGCGCTAATTGTAGATAAAGTTCCGTGTTAAGATCTATCTGAGGTTTTTTCGGTTCGCGCCAATGGAGAAACTTTTTTATCTTTTTAACCGGCTTCAAAAAATCCTCCTACTGGCGTGGTCTGCTCATACCTTCGTACAATATGAAGCTATGAGTCTATGTGAAAGGGGAGAGTTATTGATTTGCCTTTTTTCTCATCGTTCTTAGCTCTTTTGCCGATACTTTTATTTTCTTTTTTGTACCGTCTTCAAGAGTTATTCTTACTGTCCTTAGATTTGGCAAAAATCTCCTTTTTGTTTTATTTTGAGCATGACTTACATTGTTTCCGGTCATAGGACCCTTACCGCTTATCTGGCATTTTCTTGACATACTGTTTCCTTTAATGAGTTTAAAATTTGTCGCGTATCCTATCCTAAAATATCTTAATTTTCGTTGATCTTGAATAAACTCGTTCCATACCTCTTTTATAGAGTTGCCATAGACTAAAGAGAAAGATTTATCGAAATTTTTTCCGGATTCTACAGACAGTAAAAAAGTTTTGAATTTTACCTTATCTATATCATGTAGGTATTTAACAAACATTGAGGCTTGTCGATAGAACATATTTGGCGTTAAACCAAAAGAGTGCGCTGTTTTTTTAAAAATCAAACTACCGCTTATGTTTGGCGTAAAAGTTTTGCCATCTATAATAGCTTTTCTAGCTTCATCCGGCGATACCGTATTTGCGCCTTCTCCGTCAGATACATAAGTAGCCAAACCTTCTTGAAACCACGCGGGATAACCTGAGTGCCAAGTGAACATGCCAAGCTGCTGTTCTATATGAAGATGGGATAATTCATGAGTCAAGGCTTGTCGGTCGGCTTGAAAATTTTTTGGTGATAAAAACAGTCGCTCGTTTAACACACACCCGGAAGCTTGGCTATATACGCAATAACTAGTAAAACTTTTTATACTATCGCAAATATAAACTGTTACGGGTTTTGTAAATTTTTTGTATTGCTTTTTTTCAACACTCTCTATCGCCGTATCAAGCTTTTTTGCTATGGTTTTGGCATCGGCTTTAGCGCCTCTTTCATACAAAATACGCTTATCACTTTCTAAAACTATAAACCGATCCGTTGATTTGTTCATAGCGACTAAAATTTTGGTACTAGAACATGAAGTCGATATGAGCGCAACTATTGTGATGATGATTAGAGTGTAAGGGGTCATTTTATGTTTTCCGTCAATTAATTTAGATGATAATTTACCTATCGCTTGTTTTTTCTAAAAAGATCTTTTTTAAAGTGTTTGAACAAACCAGGTAAAAATAGCTTGGGAAGTTAAAACATTATTTATATCTTTTATTTCAACTTTAATTTGAAGCAAGCCCCTACCTTTTTTCTCAAATTGCGATTTAAATTTTTCTACTGCTTGTGTATCTGCTGATGAAAAAGCAACGATCTTTTCTTGAGCAGGTTTTTTGTATCTGATCTGAGCATCTCTAAGTACAGGTATAACCTTTCCTTCAAGTTGCGGAAAAAGGCTTTGAAGATAAAGCCCGCTTTTTGTTTCAGCTAGTGTAAATTGCGCACTTGCATGAATTGTTCTAATATGGTTTAATACATCTTCTTTGAAATTTAGCGACAACTCGTTATTTTGTTCTTCAATTCCAATGTGTTTTGCAAATGGGATGTCTATCGCTTCCAATTTATTCCTTTCTAAAATATTTATCAATGCACATTATAACCAAAATATACAAACATCATCACTATTTTTCCCTCAACACCTTCACCACTACAAACCCTAAAAACAAAAACGACACCATAGGAAAAATATCTCATTGACGCTCTCACTCTGCATAAGCGTCAAAAGCATACAGATCATGGGGTCAAAGTCCAACTATTAACTTTTTCAATATTTTACCAACCCCGCCGCCGCTTGATTCTAAAAAAACTACTCTATCTCTCGGAGTCCGCGTGCCGTTTGTCAAGCCGCATCTATATCCGGATCGAAGGTTTATGATTATTTGGAACTTTTGGAGTGTTTGATGGATAGATTATTTTTAGCAATTTGAGAGTAGTTTTTATCCGCTAAATACTCTATAATAACCTCAAGCGTTTGCAAAGGATGAGTATGAAGAAGGGAACGAGGGAGGATTATCTCCAAGCGGTTTATCGCGTGATCTATTATATAGAGCGCCATTACGGCGAGGAGCTGAGCGTTGAGAGGCTGGCAAAGGTTTCGGGGTTTTCAAAGCACCATTTTCATCGTATCTTTTTTAGCGTAGTAGGTGAAAATGTGAGCGCTTTTATACGGCGTATCCGACTCTCCGCAAGCAGCGGGAAACTATCCCAGCACTCCGTTACCAAGGTAGCGATGAAAAGCGGATACGAGACGCCGTCCTCTTTTGCCAAAGCTTTCAAAGAGAACTTTGGACTCTCTCCAAGCGCTTATGCGAAACAGAGAAAAAATATAAAGGAGTCTATCATGATAGATGTCAAAATAGTGGATTTTAAGCCCGTAAAGGTGTTGTGTGTCAGACGAGAAGGGGATTATACGGTGAGCGCCGGAGAGGCATTTGAGGTGTTGATGAGCTTTGCATATGCGCAGAAAATCAAGTCTAAAAAGAACCTTTTGGGCAAAGAGGCTAGAATATTTGGCATCGGTTACGACGATCCAAACAGCGTTCCCGCCCAAAAGCTTCGATACGACGCCTGTCTTAGTTACGACGATCCATCGGTTAAGCCTGAAGGAGAGGTCGTCGTCAAGACTATCGAAGGCGGCAAACATCTCTATCATCTGCATCGCGGCGCTTACGAAGGACTCAAAGAGAAGTATGCCGGCATGATGGATTATATGATCGAAAACGGCATCAAGATGGCGGACAAACCTCCGTTTGAGGAGTATCTAAACAGAGATCCAAGACGCACGAAGCCGGAAAATTTAAAAACCGAGATCTATATACCCATCGAGGAGTGACGCGATATAAATAAAGTTTTACGCCTTGGACTTCTTTGTGTCGAAGGCGTAATGCGACTATTTAAGCTCGCCCCAGTTTTTTCCTATGGCTACGCTGCATTTTAGCGGAACATTTAGTTTATAGATATTTTCCATGATATCTTTAGCCTCTTTTGCAAAAATTTCCGCATTTTGTTCTTTTACTTCAAATATAAGCTCATCGTGAATTTGCAAAAGCATAAACGACTCTTTTTTATCGATTTTTTCTTTATGGAGTCTGTTCATCGAGAGTTTTATAAGATCGGCGACCGAGCCTTGAAATACCGTATTTACGCTTTCTCTCTCAAAACCGGCCCTCGCGAAGGCGTTTGCGTTTTTATAGTCGAAATATCTTCTTCTTCCTAGTATGGTTTCGACATAGCCGTTGCTTTTGGCAAACTCTTTTATGCTTTCAAGATAATCTTTTACGGTTGGAAAAGATGCAAAATATTTTTCTATAAAACTTTTCGCTTCGCTTCTTGAGACATGAATCGTTTGGGAGAGTTTTTGGCTGCCCATACCGTATAAAAGACCGAAATTTATACTTTTTGCTATATTTCTCATCTCTTTCGCGTTTTTCTCTCCAAAGAGTTTAACCGCGGTTTGAAGATGTATATCTTTTTTCTCTTTAAAAGCTTCCAAAAGAGCGGGATCTTGACTAAAATGCGCAAGAAGTCTAAGTTCCATCTGCGAGTAGTCTATGCCGATGAGACTAAACCCCTCTTTTGCTATGAACCCTTCTCTGATTCGCCTTCCTATTTCGCTTCGAACGGGTATGTTTTGAAGATTAGGGTTTTTTGAGCTCAATCTTCCCGTTGCCGTTCCCGTTTGTAAAAAAGATGTATGTATGCGACGATCGGGCGTTTTTTGAGCGAGTTTTAAAAGAGGCTCTATGTAGGTCGATCGAAGTTTATAAATCTCTCTATATTCGAGAATTTTAGGAATGATAGGATGATCGTCATATAGATTTAAAAGCACCTGTTCATTCGTGCTGTATCCGGTTTTCGTCTTTTTGCCGGTTTTTAGTCCTAGAGTTTCAAAAAGAATATTTCCAAGCTGTTTAGTTGAGTTTATGTTAAACTCTTTTCCCGCAAGCGCGTATATGTCATGAGTCAAATCGCCTATACTCTTATCCGCTTCGTTTTTTAGTTTTGAGAAAAAATCGGTATCTATTTTTATACCGGCTTCTTCCATATCTAAAAGAGTAACGATAAAAGGAAACTCTACCTCTTTTGCTACGCCTTTTAGTTTTTCGCTTAGCTTTTGCCATAAAAGATTGTAAAGTTTTAGCGTCATCCACGCGTCTTCCGCGGCATAAACGCAAGCTTCGCTTAGAGTTACCGAGCTAAAATTTTCACCTTTTTTGACGGTATCTTTAAATTTTACCATATCGTAATAGAAGTATCTTTTTGCCATATTGTCGAGTCCCGCGCTAAGGGAAGGATCAAGAAGCCATGAGATTATCATGGTATCTGCGTAAGCGTTTAGATTTTCAAAGCCGAAATTGTTTCTTAAAATCGCAAAATCATATTTTAAGTTTTGACCGATGATCGGGTGTTTTAGCAAAATCTCCAAAGCCTCTTTCGCATCCTCTTTGCTTAGTTGCTTTTCGACTCCGAGGTAGTTATGGGCTATGGGTACATAGTATGCCTCTTCTTCGTTTACCGCAAAGGAGAAGCCGACGATGTTCGCTTCATATGGCGAGAGAGAATCCGTTTCTGTATCAAAAGCCACGGGGGTCGCTTTTTCTATCTTCTTCAATACGGATACAAGGTCTTTTTTCGTATCAAGAAGGCGCGCTTTAAATTCAAGGGAGTTTTGGCACTCTTTTTCATCTTGGGTGTGTTGATAGGTCGCGCCGGCTCTTTTTAAGATCGTGTTCATGTCGAGTCGGTGAAGTTCGTCGGCGACTTTTAGGATAGGATTTTCTTTTGGAAAGGAGAATTTTTCTATATTGCATTCGGGCAGTATGTCATGATATAAAGTAGCTAGTTTTTTACTTAAAAACGCGCTCTCTTTTCCCTCTTGCAGAAGTTTTTTCGTTCTTGGATTTGAGACGGAGTCTATGTTTTTATAGATCTCTTCTAAAGAGCCGAACTCTTTTAAAAGTTTTGAAGCGCCCTTTGGACCGATTCCTTTTACTCCCGGAATATTATCCGCGCTATCGCCTACAAGCGCCAAAAAATCGGGAATTTTAGAGGGAGAAACACCGTACTTTTCTATGCAGGCTTCTTCATCGATCTCCACCTTTTTCAAAGGATCGTAAATAACGACCTTTCCGTCGTCGATGAGTTGATAGAGGTCTTTGTCATGAGAGACTATTTTTACTTTGATATTTCGCTTTTTGGCGCACTCTACCAAAGCGGCTATAATATCGTCGGCTTCATATCCTCCAACCTCCATTTTCGGAAATCCCATCTTCTCTATAAGCTCTATGGCGACGGGAAGTTGAGCTAGAAGATCCTCGGGCGGCGTCGGTCTGTTCGCTTTGTAGTTTGGATCTATCTCTTTTCTTACGCCTTTTTCTTTTGAATCAAGCGCGAAAAGAAGATAGTCGGTTCCATGCTCTTTATTTAAGGTTGCTATAAAATTTATAAATCCCGTCAAGAGTCCCGTCGGAAAGCCTTTTTTACTTTTAAGCTGGGGTAGGGCGTAGTAGTTTCTGAAAAAAAAACCGAAAGTATCGATGATAGTTAATGTTTTCACCGTATATGATCTCCTTTATTAGCGACAAAACAGGTAAGCGATTGTAACTATTTTTTGTTTTGATTTGCTATAATCGCTAAAAAATTATAAAGCAGGAGAGAAAATGGCTTCATACTCTATGGGTGATTTAAAAAAAGGATTGAAGATAGAACTAAACGGCATACCTTACAAGATTGTCGAGTATCAGCATGTTAAACCCGGAAAAGGCGCGGCTTTTGTCAGATGCAAAATAAAATCGTATCTCAACGGTAAAGTTATAGAAAAAACTTTTCACGCGGGCGATAAGTGCGAAAAGCCCAACCTTGAGCAAAAGACGATGCAGTTTTTATACGACGACGGCGAGATGCTTCAGTTTATGGATACGCAGACATACGATCAGATAGGATTGACTCATGAGCAGGTAGGAGATACGGCGAAGTGGATAGTTGACGGTATGAATGTAGAAATTTTATTTCATAATAAAAACGCGATCGATGTAGAGGCTCCCGCTACGGTCGAGCTTAAGATCGCTGAAACGGGACCGAATTTCAAAGGCGATTCGCAAGGCGGTAAAAAACCGGCGACACTTGAAAGCGGAGCCGTTATACAGATTCCTTTTCATGTACTCGAGGGCGATATAGTCAGAGTCGATACCGTCAAAGGCGAGTATTTGGAAAAGATAAAATAAAAAAGGAGGATTATCATGGCTTCTGTTTTAGTTCCTTTAGCCGAAGGATTTGAAGAGATCGAGGCGGTTAGCGTTATAGATGTGCTCAGACGAGGAGGGGTGGAAGTTACGACCGCTTATCTATACAATCGCGAGGTAAACGGCGCAAACGGTATCACGGTTTTGGCAAATACCAAGATAGACGATGTAATAGCGGATGATTTTGATATGATCGTACTTCCCGGCGGAATGCCGGGATCGCTAAATCTCAAAGAGGATGAGAGGGTGCAAAGACTTTTAAAAGAGTTTGACCGAAAGGATAAAAACATCGGAGCAATCTGCGCCGCTCCGATCGCTCTTGAGGAGGCCGGAGTTTTAAAAGAGGGATATACCTGTTATCCGTCATACGAAGAGCAGATTAAAACGGGCGGTTTTACGGATTCTAAAAAAGTGGTAAAAAGTTCAAATATTTTGACTTCAAGAGGTCCCGGCACGGCTATATGTTTTGCGCTTGAAATCGTCAGAGAACTTGTCGGCGAGCAAACTCACGCACAATTGAAAGCCGGATTATTGGCTGATTATTGTTGATATTATAG
>JALWKJ010000170.1 GCA_027081495.1 Campylobacterales bacterium
AAGAGAGATCAAATTCAAAATATCCTTCATCATCGGTAACGCTTGAGAAGTTTTTTTGATCTATCCGCATTGTGATATTTACATCTTTTTTTTCATCGTTAAAGATATATCCCATTTTTCTTATAAAATTTACAAAAATATTATCCTCTTTTTTCGTTTCTTGAAATTTTCTCTCGTTTAAAACACGCCCGTGAACCGTAAGTCTTTTGCTATTTGCGTAACAGTTATAAATATATATTCCCTCTTGCGCAAAAAGATTGCTAAATAAGAAGAGGCAAAGAAGAATTTTTTTCATAAAAAGCCTTATGATTAAGTTGTCGCCATTATATTTTAACCCGACTATATCTTATCTTATGTAGAAGCAAAAGATGTTACAATAAAATATAGTACATAGCCTTTTTCAGGAGAGTAGATGAAGATATATTTGGGGATGCTTTTTTTGACCCTCTTTTTGAGCGCGGGCGAGATTAAAGTGGCGGCGGCCGCGAATGTAGGAGCGGTTTTAAAAGAGCTTATAAATGAGTTCAACTCTATCTACCCAAATGTTAAAGTAAATACAAATATAGCAAGCAGCGGTAAACTTACCGCTCTCATTTCTCAAGGCGCGCCTTACGATATCTTCATGTCGGCCGATATGAAATATCCGAAAATTGTTTATGAGAAAGGATTCGCTTTTACCAGAGCGTTAGTTTATGCAAGGGGCTCTTTGGTCTATTTTAGTCTCAAAAAAAGAGATTTTTCCAAAAAAGCCGCGCTTCTTGAAGATGGCGCTATCGAACAAATAGCCGTCGCGAATCCAAAAACCGCTCCTTACGGAAAAGCGGCAAAAGAGGCTCTTGAAAATATCGGTATCTATGAAAAAGTTAAAAAGAAGTTCATATACGGCGAGTCGATTTCTCAAACTTTAACTTATGCGTTTCACGGAGCCGACATCGCCATAGTCGCCAAATCTTCGCTTTTTTCGCCCGGGATGAAAAAATTCAAAGAGCATATCAATTGGCAAAGCGTTGATCCTTCACGCTATTTACCGTTAAATCAAGGAGTAGTGATTTTAAAAAACGGCGCTAAAAAGCGGGAAGCGGCGGCTTTTTTCGCTTTTATATTCTCTAAAGAAGCAAAGAAGATATTTGAAAATTTCGGATACGAGATTCCATGAACAAACTTTTTGCTACGGTAAGCGGGATTGAAAGTTCTAAAAGCCTGAGTTTGGTTTATTTCGATTTTGAAGGTAGTGAACTCTTTATGGCGGCTCTTGATATGTCTCAAAAATTTGTCGTGGGAGAAAAAGTCGTTTTAGGTATAAAATCGACTGCCGTAGCGCTTAGTAAAGCCACAAACTCGAATACTACCGTCGCAAACTCTCTTGCGGTTGAAGTTGACAAGATAACTCATGCAAAACTTTTAAGTTCAGTCATCGTAAAAACAAAAGAGAGCTCTCTTGAGGCGATTGTCCCGAAACAGACTCTAAAGAGAACGGGCATAAAAGAGGGAGATTTGGTTTTTGCCTTTTTTTTAGCGAGTGAACTTTTTATTATCGGGAGTGAGAGTGTTTGAAAAATTGATGCAGATAGATTTTGAGCCTTTTTTGCTCTCTTTCAAGTTGGCGTTTTTTACTACCGTGATTTTGTTTTTCATAGCGCTTCCGCTTTCTTGGTATCTTTCGCAAACCAAATCTAAAATAAAACCGTATTTAGAGGCGATCAGCTCGCTTCCTATCGTATTGCCGCCTTCGGTTTTGGGTTTTTATATACTTTGGGCGTTTTCTCCAAATTCGGCTTTGGGAAGTTTTTTTGAAGAAACTTTAGGCGTAAAGCTTGTATTTTCATTTGTCGGGCTTGTCGTGGCTAGTTGTTTTTACAGTCTTCCTTTTATGGTGCAGCCTCTTCAAAGCGGTTTTGAATCTCTTGGTAAAAATATACTCGAAGCTTCCTATCTAAGCGGAAAAAACAAGATTCAAACTATTTTTTTTGTCGCTTTGCCAAATATCAAACCCTCTTTGTTGACAGCGCTTATAGTTACATTCGCGCATACCGTCGGAGAGTTTGGAGTAGTGTTGATGGTGGGCGGAAGTATAAACTCACAGACAAAGGTGGCATCGGTCGCGATATATGAAATGGTAGAGATTATGGATTATGAAAGCGCGCATATTTATAGTATTATCATGGTGCTTCTTAGTTTTTTTATTCTTGTTTGCGTCTATATATTTAACCAAAAAGAGAAAACAAAGAGAATGATATAAATGAAAGAGAATAAATTTTCGGAAATTTTAGAAATCTTAGAGCAAAACACTCCTTTAAATGCTCCCGCAATGATCTTGAGAAAGAGTTTTAAAAGAACCCCATATACTATTTTGATGGCGACTCTTTTAAGTCTTAGAACAAAAGACGAAAATACGGCGCAAGTATCCAAAAAGCTTTTTAAAATTGCCGATACTCCTCAAAAAATGGTTGAAATCCCGCAACCTATACTTGAAAATATCATCAAACCGACGGGAATGTATCGAAAAAAGGCGCAGACTTTAAGAGATGTTTCGCAAACATTGATACAAAGATTTGATTCTCGGGTTCCTTTGGATAAAAAAGAGCTTTTAAGTATCAAGGGCGTAGGAGAGAAGACGGCGAATATCGTTTTAAACAACGCTTTTGGCATAGCTTCGATCGCAGTCGATACTCATGTGCATCGTATATCGAATCTTCTCGGGTTTGTAAAGACGAAAAATGAAAAAGAGACTCAAAAAGAGTTAGAGAAAAAAGTGCCTAAAAATCTCTGGAGCGATTTTAATTTTACGATAGTAAGTTTTGGACAGACTATTTGTCTTGTAAAAAATCCCAAATGCCGCATTTGTCTTATAAAAAATTATTGCACAAAGGCGAAAAATGATTGATTTTAATATTTCAAAAGAGCTTTTGGGAGCAAATAAACAGATGAAGCTTCAAGTCTCTTTGAAAATAAAAAAAGGTTCGTTTTTGGCGATATCCGGAGAGAGCGGCAGCGGAAAAACGACTCTGCTTCGCATACTTGCCGGACTTGAAGAGGCAAAAGGAAAGATCATGGTAGATGACGATATCTGGCTGGATGACAAGAGTTCATTGCCGCCTCAAAAAAGAGATATCGGATTTGTTTTTCAAGATTTTGCGCTTTTTCCCAATATGAGCGTGTTGGAAAATCTCCTTTTTGTCAAAAAAGACGCCAAACTCGCAAAGTATCTTTTAAATAAAACGGAATTGTTTTCACTCAAAAATAGATCCACCCACACTCTTAGCGGGGGACAAAAACAGCGAGTCGCACTATGTCGCGCGATGATGAAAAGACCGAAGATTTTATTGATGGATGAACCTCTATCGTCGCTTGATCCCTCTATGAGAATGAAACTTCAATCCG
>JALWKJ010000171.1 GCA_027081495.1 Campylobacterales bacterium
GTAATATATGAAAACATTTAATATAAGATACAGAAGTTTAGATAAACTTGAAGATTTCATTTACGAGTATGAGATTATTGATTGTCCCGATCTTTTGATACAGGTGTTTTCATATGAAATAGATCCCGTAAAAATAAAATCGGTTATATCCAATCTCAATAAATATTTCCCCAAAGCTCATATTATAGGTACGACTACAGATGGCGAAATAATCAACGGTCGAATTATGACAAAAGATATTATTTTGTCTTTTACTATTTTTGAAACTACAAAACTATCGTCGTCTATGCATACTCTTACATACGCCGATGACTTTGCGATAGGCAGAAAAATGGCGAAAGAGATTGTAGATAGCGATACGAAAGCGATGATAGTTTTCGCAAAATCAAAAGAGATAAACGCTATGGATTTGATAGAGGGAATAAGTTGCGTAAAAGAGGACATGGTTGTATCCGGAGCGCTTTCCGCCGATCAGGGAAGATTCGAAAACGGATATGTTTTTAATAAAGAGAATATTTCCGATAACAGCGTAGTCGCCGTTGCGCTTAGTTCTAAAGAGCTTATAGCGAAAAATCATTATACGGCTCAATGGGAACCCGTAGGACGGGAATTTATCATAACCAAATCAAAATCAAACAGGCTCATAAGCGTAGATAAAATGTCCGTTAAATCTCTTTATGAAAAATATTTGGGAAAAGAGATATCGCAAAAATTGCCCCTTAGCGGACTGGAGTTTCCTTTTGTATTGAAAAAAAACGGCGAATATATCGCGAAAACGGCTCTTAGCGATCCAAAAGACGGCTCTTTGATCTTTGGATGCGATATGCCAAAAGGCGAGAAGATACAGATAGGATTCGCCGACGCGCAGAAAATGCTGCATAATGTCTGGAAAATACTTCATCTTGTAAATCAAGAACCGGTAGAATCTATCTTTATCTATTCGTCCGCCGGTCGAAGACGCTTTTTAAAACAGTATGCCCATTATGAAGTAGAGCCTTTTTCAAAAATAGCGCCCGTTAGCGGATTTTACGGCTATGGAGAATTTTTACAAAATAAAAATGAAAAATTTTTTTTAAATCAGAGTTTCACGCTTTTGGCTTTAAGCGAGAGCCCCGTCGTATCCGTAAAAGAGCTTGTGCTCAAAGAGCCAAAAGATGTAAATAAAGAGCTGCAAACTTTTCGCGCGCTTGCAAATATTGCAAAAGTATCTTCGATGGAACTTCAAGAATTAAATCAAAAGTTGGAAAAGCGTATAAGAGAGGAAGTCGAAAAAAACCGTAAAAAAGATAGTATTTTGATTCATAACTCGAAACTAGCTCAAATGGGTGAAATGATGAGCCTTATAGCGCATCAGTGGAGACAGCCTTTAAGCGCGATTAGCGCGACATCGACCGGACTTCATGTAAAAATCGAGCTTGATAAATTCGATAAAAACTTTTTTCTCACTTCTTTGGATAAAATCGAACAGTATGTAAAGCATCTTTCTATGACTATAGATGATTTTACCAATTTTTTCAAACCCTCAAAAAGGGTGGAAGAGACGAGTATAAAATATCTTATAAAGCGGGCAATTTTTATCATGTCCGCATCGATAAGTAAAAACAGTATAGATATCGTCGTGAAAAACAGCTGCGAAAAAGAGATTAGAACTTATCCCAACGAGGTGATTCAGGTTTTGATAAATCTTTTGAAAAATGCCGAAAATATTCTTTTGAAGAGAAAAGTCAAAGATCCAAAAATAGTTATCTGCGCTTATCAAAAAGAGAGTCGATGCGTTATCGAGATCGAAGATAACGGGGGCGGAATCGAGGAGAAAATTTTAGATAAGATTTTTGAGCCCTATTTCACCACAAAAGATCATAAAAGCTCAACGGGTCTTGGTTTGTATATGTCTAAATTTATCATCGAAGAGAGCTGTCATGGCAAATTGCTTGTCGAAAACGGATCTTTAGGCGCGAAATTTACCATAGTTTTATAAATCGATCCTCTAAAAAAATGATTATCACCGCACCAATGACTATTCTTAAGTTTTGATGCGGTGATGATATTTGCTTTTTGTTAATAAAGCGGAGTTATAGTATGATCATCAAAAGTTACTGTTATATCGGCAGTGAGCTTGTTAAAAAAGAGTATAAAAAGGAAAATTAAACATGAGAAAGATTTTAGCGGTTTCAGCCCTTACGGCGGTATTTTTAGCATCTACGGCGCTTAGCGCAAAAACTTACGCGACGGTTAACGGTCAAGATATCACGGACAAAGAGATAGGGGCGATTTTGCAGGTTATTCCCGGCGCGAAATTTAACGATATGACAAAAGAGCAGCAAAAGCAGATTATCAATCAAGCGGTTGAGAAAAAGCTTTTAGCGCAAAAAGCGGTCGAGTCGGGCATAGAAAAAGATCCTGAATATAAAAAAGCGTTGAAAACGGTAAAAAAAGAGCTTGCACTTGAGTTATGGATGAAAAAACAGTTTGATTCGGTAAAAGTAACGGATGAAGAGATCAAGGATTTTTATAATAAAAATATAAATATGTTCAAACAGCCCGAAACCGCAAAAGCCAGACATATATTGTTAAAAACGAAAGCGGACGCTTTAGCGGTAATAAAAGAGTTAAAAAAAGCAAAAGACATAAAAGAGAAATTTATCGAACTCGCTAAGAAAAAATCGACAGGTCCTAGTGCGGCTAGCGGCGGAGATCTTGGATGGTTTGACGCAAAAAGAATGGTAAAACCTTTCAGCGACGCCGCATTTAAACTAAAAAAAGGCGAATATACGAAAACTCCGGTAAAAACACAGTTTGGATATCATGTGATCTATCTCGAAGATAAAAAACCGGCGGGAAATGTAACGCTAGAACAAGCAAGAGCGAATATCGTCCAATCTTTAAAAGTTCAAAAATTTCAGCAAAAAATGAAGAAAACGGCTAAAGATCTAAGAAGTAAAGCGGATATAAAAATCAAATAGTTCTTTAGATATAATATACAAAGATAAATTATTCTAAAGGATATAAGATATGAGTGTTAAAATTCTCGATATAGTCGATGCCGGAGTCGTTACCGGCGATGGTGTAACGAAGATTTTTCAGACCGCAAAGGAGCAAGGCTTTGCCTTGCCGGCGGTAAATGTAGTGGGAACCGACTCTATAAACGCCGTACTCGAGGCGGCAAAAGAGATAAACTCTCCCGTAATAGTCCAGTTTTCAAACGGCGGAGCGGCGTTTTATGCCGGAAAAGGACTTGACAATAACGGCGAGAGAGCGGCGATCGCCGGGGCGATAAGCGGTGCTAGACATATACATACTTTAGCAAAAGAGTATGGCGTCGCGGTTATTTTGCACACCGATCACGCGGCGAAAAAACTTCTACCGTGGATTGACGGT
>JALWKJ010000172.1 GCA_027081495.1 Campylobacterales bacterium
GTGATATATATCTATTTGGAAATATATTTCATATAATTATGGTATAATTCCGGCATGGAATTTGAGTATGATAGCGACAAAAGTAAAAGCAATAAATCAAAACATAATATAGATTTTGAAGAAGCAAAAATTTTATGGGAAGATCCGTATGCTTTTGAATTACCATCTTTGCAAAGTTACGATGAAGAAAGATATTTAGTATTAGGAAGAATCGGTTCTAAAAACTATACGGCAATAATAACTTATAGAGGTGACGCTATTAGAATAATTTCTGTAAGAAGATCAAGAAAAAAGGAGATTGAATTTTATGAAAGCGTCAGATATAGATAAAAAATTTGATGATAATCAAGAAGATATTTTAGAATATTTTGATAGAGCAAAAATTAAAATGATAAATGAAGAATCAAAGAGAGTTAATATTGATTTTCCTTCTTGGATGGTTAAATCTTTAGATAAAGCGGCAAAACATATGGGAGTAAGTCGCCAAGCCGTTATCAAAATGTGGTTAGCGGAAAAATTACAAAACTTAAACTCTAAAGAACCGGGTATGTGATAAATTGCTAAAGCAGATAAATTTCAACCCGAACCTTTTGCCGTAATTATTCAAAAATAGGGATTTTCTCTTTTTTCAAAGTTGTTTACCGTCAGTTTTGAAAAGGCTTCCACATAGTTCCAAAAATCCATCTTCGCCTCTTCGTTCATCTCAAAATTTTGCAGCGCTTCTCTCATACATCCAAGCCACTCTATTCGCGCTTTTTCGGTGATGGTAAAGTCGTCATGAACTCTTATCATGTATTCGTTTAGATCCATTCCTTTGCTCTCTTCTTCGTAAACCTTCGGACCGCCGCATCTTTGGATGAAAAATTTCGTATTTTTCTCTTTTACTTTGTCAAATTCCGCGCGATCTTGCGGGAAAAAGTTATGAATATCGCTCTCATAAATCAAATCGTAAAAACTGTACATGAGCTTTTGCATTCCCTCGGCACCGCCTACTGCTTCAAAAAATCTTGGACTCGGATTTGTGTACGGTACCTCTTCACCCTCTATCGTCGGAGTTATTTTAAATTCCATTATCGGTTCCTTCTTTGTTTATATCGATATTCTATCAAATAGAGGTTTAGAATTTATATTTAAATCCTATTTTTGAGATTTTTGCGGGTTTTATATATATAGAAAAGCCGTTTGACGCATGAAAAAGCTTCGCGGGAACCAAGTCGCTATTTAGCGCTTCAAGCAGTTTTGAAGTTATATCTTTTATTACATTCGCTTTACTTTTTTTTCGCGTTGTGTTCTTATTTAAAGATAAAGTAGCGTTTGCGGGTTCAACTGAGCGAAGTTGGTGTCTCTCTTTCGCGTATGTTTTATAATCAAAAGAGAACGATTTTACCGGAGCGACACAGCAGCCGAATAATATACATAGCGGAAGAAAATATTTTTTATACAATGTCATAGGCGTCTCCTGAACAACTTATATCAAACATATCGGCATAGGTTAATAAAAATTAACATAAGATGGTTAATATATATAAAATTTTACCTAAGATTTTAGAAAAAAGCGACTATTTGTTTAGAAAAGTAAACTAATGTATATATTTTATGTAGGACTATTTAGCGTTTATTGATATCATCATGTTATAATTGCTCTATTTTATGATTGCACTAGGATTTTAAATGAATAAAACGACTTGTCCGCTTGATTGTTATGACGCATGCAGCGTGATTTATAAAGATAAAAAACTTTACGGCGATAAATCGCATCCTATTACAAAGGGATATTTGTGCCCGAATTTAAACGGATTTTTAGATGAAGAAAGAATCGTTAAAGCTCGCTTTGATTCAAAAGAGATAGATATGAGTACCGCTTTGGATATTTTAACGCGAGAGTTAAAAGGGGCTTTTGGAAAAAGTAGTATCTATTTTAAAGGTCATGGCAATTTCGGCAGACTTCAGGACGCCCCGGTTCACTTTTTTTCAAAATACGGTTCATATTTTACAAAAGGTTCCCTTTGTGACGGCGCCGGTGAAGCCGGTGTGATTGCAGGCAGAGGAGAGAGTCTTCTTTTGCCGTACGAACAGATTGAAAAGAGCAGTGTCGTTGTCGTATGGGGAAGAAATGTTTCCGTTACGAATTCACATATGACAGAGATTTTAAAAGATAAAATTTTGATAGTAATAGACCCCGTTAAAACTTCTATCGCCAAAAAAGCGGCGATTCATTTACAGATCAAGCCTAGAGAAGATTTCGCTCTTGCTCTTTTATTTGCGAGATTCGCCTATATAGAGCAGATGGAGGATTATGATTTTATCGATAACTTTACAAACGATTTTGACTATTTCGTAGATTTTTTTCGCTCTTTTACGATCAAATCTCTAAGTGAGAGAGTGGGAGTGGAGCTTGGGGATGTATTGACCGCATTGATGCTTATGCATAAAGAGAGGGTCTCTTTTTTGGTTGGAGTCGGAGTTCAAAAGTATGCTCACGGTTATAGCGTTTTAAGAGCTATAGACTCTTTTGCGGCTATGATGGGCTTTTTCGCGAAAGAGGGATGCGGAGTGAGTTATCTCGCCAACAGTTCGCTGGGATTTAAAAATGTTTTTAAAAAAGAGGGCAAAAAAGTTTGTATATCGGATGTAGATTTTTCAAAATACGATTTAGCGTTCATACAAGGAACTAATCCGGCAAATCAAATGCCAAATTCCAAAAGGGTGATCGAGTCTTTGAAAAAGTGTAAATTTAAAGTATATTTCGGTTTATACGATAACGAAACGGCAAAACTTTGCGATCTTGTTATACCGGCTAAAAATTTTTTAGAAAAAGATGACATTCGTTTTAGCTATGGAAGCGATTTTATAGGTCTTATGCCGAAATTGATCGATAGCGATATCGGAATAAGCGAAATTGAACTTACAAATAAACTTTGTGAAGAGTTCGGGTATGAAAAACTTCCGTCCAAAAAAGTTATCATAGAAGAGATAGTCGGCGACAATGTCTATGAAAAAGAGGGTTTTTTAAGATCAAAAGAGTATCAGGTCGTACCGTATAGCAACGGTTTTTATACCGACGATGAAAAATTTAACTTTTTAGATGAATTTGATGATGAGATTTGCCAAGAGGAGGGATTTTATCTAATCACTCCAAAATATCGCCGCTCTTTAAATAGTCAATTTAAAAGAGATTCGTTTATCTACCTTTCTCCATCGTCCGGATTTCGCGACGGCGAGGAGGTGGAGGCTTCTTCAATATTCGGAGAGTATAGATTCGCGGTTAAAATAGATGAAAATTTAAGAAGCGATTGCGTTAAGATCTACTCCGGAACTAAAGGAGTAAATTTTCTAACCCCGCATAAACCGTCATTGGAAGGTGATAGCGCGATT
>JALWKJ010000173.1 GCA_027081495.1 Campylobacterales bacterium
TCATGAGGGCTCTTTCAAAATATATGAATTCACTTTTCGCGTCAGATTTCGAGGATTCAAAAAGAGTAACTTCCGCCGTGCATATCGCAGGAGACAGCGATACGGACGAACTTGTAAACAATGAAGAGATAGAAGCGCTTTTAGAGAGTTTCGGCAAAAAATAAGCCTATTGTAAAAATATCTTGTTATAGTTGCTAAAAAGCAATATGCAGGATGTGTCGTGAAAAAAGTGGAACTTCTCTCTCCGGCGGGGAATTTTGAGAAATTGAAAATCGCATTATCATACGGAGCGGACGCCGTTTACGGCGGTGTCAGCCATTTTTCTCTTCGTATAAGATCGGGTAAAGAGTTTACTTATGAGAGCTTTAAGGATGCGATCGATTATACTCACAAAAAAAGTAAAAAAATTTATGTAACGATAAACGGCTTTCCTTTTAACAATCAGATAAAAATGCTTGGCGAACATATAGAAAAAATCGCTAGTTTCAATCCCGATGCGCTTATAGTTTCGACGCCGGGAGTCGTAAGATTGGCAAAAGAGATAGCTCCCCATATACCTCTTCATCTCTCCACTCAGGCAAATGTTTTAAACTATCTTGATGCCGAAGTATTTTATGAAATGGGCGTAGAGAGGATTATAGCCGCCAGAGAGGTGAGTCTCAAAGATCTTATTCGAATAAAAGAGCATTTGCCGAAATTGGAGTTGGAAATTTTTGTGCATGGCTCTATGTGTTTTGCCTATAGCGGAAGATGTCTCATAAGTTCTCTTCAAAGCGGCAGGGTGCCAAATAGGGGCAGCTGTGCGAATGATTGTCGTTTCGACTATACTCTCTATGCGCAAAATCCCGATAACGGAGTTTTGATGAAGATAGAGCAAGACGAGGGCGGAACTCATGTCATGAACGCAAAAGATATGAATATGATTTCACATATCGATGAGATATTAAAAAGCGGCGTTATAGATTCGCTAAAAATCGAAGGGCGAACCAAAAGCGCTTATTATGCGGCTATTACGGCAAGAAGTTATCGTTTGGCGATAGACGATTTTTATGAAAACAGATTTGAACCTAAGAGATATGAAGATGAACTTCTTACAACCAAACACAGAGGTTTTAGCGACGCTTATCTTTTTCAAAGACCTCATGATAGAGACGATACTCAAAACCTTGAAAGCGCCATCAGCGATGGAACTTATGAGGTAAGCGGACTCGTGCTTGAAGATGAAGAGCACTTTATGTGCAAATATAAAATTTATCCCGATATTCCCATAGAATTAATCTTCCCGCCCAATGCTAAAGCCAAGGAGTGCGAGAGTGAAATAGGAAAAATCTATAAAAATGAAAACGGTTGGTTTGTTGAGTTTAAGAAAATCGTTACAAACGAAGGTAAAGAGTTGCAAAGCGTTCATAGCGGATATCTCAAACCTATAAAATTGCCGGCGACATTGCCCGCATTTTCAATTTTAAGACAAAAAATAAAATAGCTCCGGTTGAATTATTTACATTTTTTCTTTTTAGATATCTTTTCAAGATATTTTCTTAGTTCTCTTTCTATTTCATCGCGGTAAGATTTCGGTGAACAGACTTCTATGTCCGGCAGCCAAGATTTGATAATATTGTCTATATCTTCATCATGAGTTACTTCAAAAGATACGAGTAAATCGCCGTTTTCGTACTCTTTAACTATTTTTTGTGATTGTAGAAATTTTTTGTATTTAAAAAAATGAGCTATATTTTGATAAACTTTTATAACGATCTCGTATGCTTCGCCGTCTTCAAACCACGCCGAGTGAACATTTTCAAGTATGGAATCGATTTGTCGATATGATGTCTCGTATCTTTTGCTCGATTCTTTTACATCGTTTATCTTATAGAGTCTATATGTTTTGATTTTTGCAGTATTTGTCTCTTTTGCAAAAAGATACCAAAATCCATCGAAATTTGCCAATTTATACGGCTCTACTTCTATACTTTTGTTGTCAAATCCGATTAGAACAATTTGTCTATTTTCTATAGCTCGTCTTAATTTTTTGTGAATTTTCGAGTTTATATTTATATCTTCCATCGAACCGTGGTTTATAAAGTAGGGATTACAAAATTTTGGGTAAAGAAGTTTGTTTAAGATAGTATTGCTTGTATCGTTAAAATAGTCGGTTGAGCAAAATTGCGCAAGAGAGAGGGATAGCAGTATCATCTCTTCGGTCTTTAGCATTGACTTATCAAGCGAAAAACCGTCGATAAATTTAAATTTTCCGTCGCTGTTTTTTTCTATGGGAAAACTTTTGAGTCTTTCGTATATATCTTTTTGTATAGTTCTAGGCGTTACATTGTATTCTAGTGCGAACTCTTTTGCATTGCAAAATTCTCTTTGCGACAAGGTAGTGAGGATGCCTATGAGTCTGGTCAATGTTTTATCATAATCTTTTTTTGCCATATTTTGATTTTATCAAATATTTTATTTATAAAAACAAATAAAATAAATAATTTAAAAAATAATTCAATTAAGCGAACTGAGCTATTCGCATATGTTTTGTATATTTGATGCGTACATGATAAAAAAGGGAGGCGTCATGATGAGATTTATCAATATATTGGGCAGCATGATTTTCTTTTTTGTAGGTTACAAAACTCTTAAACAAGGAGACTTTTTTGATTTAACGCAACGACAGATTTATGCTTACGGTTCTTATTTCGCGGTGTGTTATATCGCTACGCAGGGATTGGGCGTTATATTTCATAAACCTGGCAGACAGTTTTGGTTTTATACGGATCTATTTTTTTCCTCCTTGCCGTTGTTTATCGTATATGAGTCATTTATACGACCGTTAAGCGATGAAGCATATTATGCATTTTTTAGAACGATCTATTGCAGCGTTACGGTTTTGGATCTTGTTATTTTTACGGTTTTGGCATTTAGATTCGCTTTACTTACAAATGAATTTTTGATTCAGAAGTGAATTTAAGTCAAAAGAGTTATTATGATTAAGAATGTTTGTTGGCGCGGTGATAAGGCTTTATTGTATTCACAAAGCAAGGGCAATCCTTTTAAAATGGATATCGTAAAACTCAAATTCAAGCACAAATTTGTTAAAATGTTTCAGATCATGTCAACTTAAGGAGCGGGGTTTGAAGTTTGTTTCGATTATTCTTGGAAGTAAAAGCGACTATGATGTCGTAAAAGAGTGTGCAAATACCCTTGATAAGTTCGGGGTTTTGCATGAGATGATTATCTCTTCGGCGCATAGAAGTCCGCAGAGAACTCACTCTTATGTCAAAGAGGCGGAGGAAAAGGGCGCTAGGGTTTTTATAGCCGCGGCGGGGATGGCCGCGCATCTTGCCGGAGCGATAGCCGCCAT
>JALWKJ010000174.1 GCA_027081495.1 Campylobacterales bacterium
CGAGTATGGATTCGAGTATTTTGAGATAGGTGTCGGATAGTTGAAAATACTCGTCAGCGGAGCCGCCGGGTTCATCGGTCATAATTTAACGAAAAAACTTTTAAAAAGAGGGGATACGGTAGTTGGTCTTGATAATATAAACGACTATTACGATCCTGCGTTAAAATACGGCAGATTGAAAGATATCGGGATAGAAAAAGAAGAGATAAAAGATAAAGAGCTTTGTAACTCTATAAAGTATGAGAATTTAAAATTTATAAAACTTGATCTTTGTGATCGTCAAAATATGTTGGAGCTTTTTGAAAGCGAAAAATTCGACGCTATATGTCATCTCGGAGCTCAAGCCGGCGTTCGCTATTCGATTGAAAACCCTTATGCTTATATAGATTCGAATATTATCGGTTTTTTAAATATTTTAGAAGGTTGCAGGCATAGCCGCGTCAATAATCTCTCTTTTGCCTCGTCGTCGTCCGTTTACGGGTTAAATAAATCTTTTCCGTTTAAAACTACCGATCATACGGATCATCCCGTAAGTCTTTATGCCGCTACAAAAAAATCAAATGAGATGATGGCGCATACATACTCTCATCTATACGGTATAAAAACAACCGCTCTTAGATTTTTTACGGTTTACGGTCCTTGGGGCAGACCCGATATGGCGCCGATGCTTTTTGCTAACGCTATACTAAACGATAAAGCTATAAAAGTGTTCAATCATGGAAAAATGAGTCGTGATTTTACATATATAGACGATATATCCGAGGGAATCGTAAAAGTTATAGACAATCCCGCATCTTTAGATAAGAATTGGAATGCAAAGAACGCTTTACCGAATTCTTCATCCGCGCCTTTTAAAATTTACAATATAGGAAACAATAAGCCTGTATCTTTGATGGAATTTATAGAAATTTTAGAGAAAAAACTTGGGAAAAAAGCAAAGAAAGAGATGCTTGATATGCAACCAGGAGATGTAGAGAGTACTTATGCGGATGTAAAAGATTTGATAGAAGATACGGGATATGCGCCAAATACCTCTTTGGAAGAGGGTATAGGAAAATTTGTAGAGTGGTATAGATACTTTTATCAAAAATAGATATTGAAAACATCGTCGTTTATTCTATTTTATTTCCTCACTTAAACTTTTAAATAAAAGATGCGTCAAATAACTTTTTGGGTATTATTTGGCAATTTATCATGAGAAAAAGATGAGAAATATAAACGCAAAAGCTCCAAATATTATCGTTGTCGGCGATATCATGGTCGATCATTATCTCTTTGGAAGATGTGAGAGAATATCTCCCGAGGCTCCGGTGCAGGTTGTTGACATACACAAGGAAGAGTATCTTCTTGGCGGAGTCGGAAATGTGATAAACAACCTTCTCTCACTTGGCGTGAATGTCGGTATCTGCTCTGTCATAGGAGATGATAAAAGTGGAGAATTTATCAAAAAAAGAGTAAAAGAAAGAGGGATCAAAGAGGAAGCTTTGATTGAAGAAAAAGAGAGAAAAACTACAAAAAAAAGCCGAATCATAGCGCTTCACCAACAGATACTAAGAGTAGATAAAGAAGACAGAAAAGAGATTCAAAAAGATTCCGAAAAAATTATAATCCAAAAGATAAAAGAGGTCATATCAAATTATGATGCGTTATTGTTATCGGATTATGCAAAAGGGGTGCTTACGCCGTTTTTGACAAAAGCTTTGATAAAAATAGCAAAAGAGAACAAAAAGATCGTGTTGGTTGACCCAAAGGGTAAAGAGTATGAAAAATATCAAGGCGCCACCCTTATAACGCCAAATAAAAAAGAGGCGTCAATCGCTCTAAATATGGAGATTACAAACGAAAACGAACTTTTTGACGCCGGAATGAAACTGAAAAAAGATTTAAATATTAAATATGCTCTTATAACGCTTTCGGAAGAGGGAATGGCGATATTTGATGAAAATATGACAAAAATACCTACGGCGGCAAGAGAGGTTTTTGATGTGACGGGAGCCGGAGATACGGTTTTGGCGGCTCTTGGGTATGCGTTATGTATCGGAAAAGATATATATGAAGCTGCCGAGTTTGCAAATTTTGCCGCCGGCGTAGTAGTGAGTAAGGTGGGAAGTGCGAGCGTGACTCTTGATGAGATACAAAATCACAAACACTCTTTTTATCATACGGGTACAAATACAAAAATAAAAACGCTTAAAGATGTTTTGTCGATACTGCAAAGCAAAAAGAGAAAAATTGTTTTTACAAACGGCTGTTTTGATATTCTTCATGCAGGTCATGTAAAATATCTCGAAGAGGCAAAGAGTTTTGCCGATATATTGATAGTAGGATTAAATTCAGATGATTCAGTGAAAAGATTAAAAGGAAAAAATCGTCCGATAAATAGTTTTGAAGATAGAGCGAGAGTATTGGCTGCTTTAGAGTGTGTCGATTTTGTCGTTGGATTTGGCGAAGATACTCCTTATGAGTTGATAAAAGCCATAAAACCCGATATTTTAGTAAAAGGCGGAGATTATAAAGATAAAGAGGTAGTTGGAAGCGACATAGCGAAAAAGACCGTGCTTGTTTCGTTTGTAGAGGGTAAAAGTACGAGTTTAATCATACAAAAAGCAAAAGATAGATGAAAAAAGCGGTATTGTTTTGTAATTTGCCTTACGCTTTTTCTATATTAAAACCGATTTGCGATGAACTAAAAAAGAGAAAAATCGAGTATATATGGTATGTTCCTTCAAATATCTTATCCTTTTTTACATATAAAAGAGAGCCGTTTACTTCCGATATCATAGATATTGAACTCTTTGAAAGCGATATGATTTTTGTTCCCGGAAATGATTTGCCCTGGTATTTAAAAGGTTTGAAGGTACAAATATTTCATGGTTTGGCGGGAGAGAAGAAGGGACATTTTCGAATACGGGATTATTTTGATTTATACCTTACTCAAGGACCATATTTTACAAAAAAATTTCAAGACTTAGCAAAAAAACATAAAAATTTCAAAGTCGTAGAAACGGGGTGGTGCAAACTCGATCCTTTATACTTTTACGATGAAAAGATAAAAAAGAAAAAGATACGAATGTTGGAGCAAAGCAAAGCGGAAAAGATAGTGCTATATGCTCCTACTTTTTCACCTTCGCTTACATCGGGTGAAAAACTGTTTGAATCTATTGTCGATCTCTCTAAAAAAGATAGATATTTAGTAGTGATTAAGTTTCATGATAAAATGGATAAAACGATTCGAGAAAAATATGAAAAAGTCTCAGGCAATAAGCTCGTTGTATTACGGGATGATGATATTACCGACGCTTTGAAATTTTCAGATATTTTAATCAGTGATACTTCCTCAGTAG
>JALWKJ010000175.1 GCA_027081495.1 Campylobacterales bacterium
TTCTTTTGACGATATAAGGAGTTATCATGATAACAAGAGATATTTTATCCGTACTTTCAGTCGTATGTCTAAACGGTATTCCTAAAATCGGTATATCTCCAAGAAGAGGAATTTTCGTAACGGTTTTACTGGTTTTATCCTTGACCAATCCGCCTATGATAACGGTTTCTCCGTTTTTTACTATCGATGTAGTCGCGACTTCTCTTTTTGTCGTCGTAGGCAGTCCAACCTGTCCGCCTATTACATCTTCCAAAACGGCTTTTACATCAAGCGCTACTTTATTGTCTTCGGAAATTCTAGGCTTTACTTTCAGGGTCAAACCTATATCTTCTCTTGAATAGTTTTGTCTTGTTAAAGATGTGGCGTCAGATCCCGTCGTCGTCTGAGTCAAAACCGACTCGGTGCGTCCTACATACAAGGAAGACTCTTTATTGTTGATACACAAAACCGCCGGCTCCGAGAGAATATTCGCGACTCCGTTTTTATCAAAAAGTGAGATAGTCGTTCCAAGCGCGAGAGCTTTAGTCACTTTTGGAATATCGAAATTCGCTCCAAGCAACGAAGCCACCTGCCCTATGGCATCCGATCCGTCAAGACTTCCAAGCACTCCGCTAAAGCCGTAAATTCCGGAATTATTAACCATGCCGCTAAGAAGAGAATACTTTACGCCTAGCTGTTCGGCTTTGTTCTTGCTGATTTCTACGATTTTCGCCTGTACATAAACTTGTTGTCTCTCTACATCAAGCTCCTCTATAACGCTTCTGATCTCTCTGATTTCTCTATCCGTCGCATAAACGACTACGGCGTTTAACTCCGTATCGACGGTAACTGTCGGTTTGTTTTTTCCACTGATGGAAGGCAGCTCGTTTTTTACCGAATTTTGCTGGGGTTGAGATTTTTTTGAAGTTTTCGACGCGCTTTGCTTGGGCTTGGCTTTTGCGAATGTCATAGTATTTGATTCTTTGTGAGATCTTGCGAAACTCTTATCCGAAAGTAATTTTTCGAGAGTTTTGACAATCTCCGCGGCATCGGCGTTTTTAACATATATAATCTCCATATGTTTGTCAACGGTCTCGTTTGATCTATCCATTTTTCTTACTTTTGGAATCAACTTGGAAACATTTTCCCTTGCCCCTACCAATACTATGGAGTTACTGGCGTCATCCGCAAAAACGCTGATTTTTTGAGTCTGGATTTTATTGTCAAACATTGCGTTGGCAAGCTTTTGAACTTTAGGTAAAACCGATTTCGCATCGGCGTTTACCAAAGATACGAAATGGGCGTTTGGCTTTATTGTACCTCTATCGAGTCTTTTTATGAGGTTTTTTATAGTTTTGATATTTTCGGGAAAATCGGTTACTACGACGGAATTGCTTTCGTATGAAAGTGTTATTTTTCCGTATTTGCTAAGAAGAAAATTAACTTGTCTTAAAATTGTCCTTACATTCAGGTTATCGACGGCTATGACGACGGTTTGCACTTCGTCTATCTTTGATTTACCATATACCGGAGGAGCTGATTTTGGAGCGTCCGCGCTTCTTATAACCTGTAAAAAACCGTTTTTCGTATCTCTTAGCGTATAGCCTTTATTTGATAAAACCTTTATAAGAAGATCATATATTTTATCTTTTCTAACCGGTTTTACGGATATAAAATCTACCGTTCCTTGTATATTTTGCCCGATCAAGATATTCTTTCCCGTGATGTGAGCGACCATTTTAATAAAATCGACAATTTTCAAATCCTGAAAATTAATTTTTACGCTATTTTGATCTTTTGTCTCCTGCGCGCAAACGCCGTTTACGAGAAAAAGCCCCCCTAACATAAAAACAGTTAGCAATCTCTTCATATTCCAATCCCCTAATTTATATTAAATTCCAGTTCGATCTCACTATCTCCGCGAAGTATTGAAAGTGACAATCCGTCCAGATTGTTTATATTGTTATAGTACTTCATAACATCCGAAAGCGACTTGATTTCATTTCCGTCGATACCTTTAATCACATCCCCGCTTTTAAGGCCCGATTTATCGAAAAAAGATCCTTTTTTAACATAATTTACCCGAAAACCGTCGATTTGACCGTTTTTTCTTATCTCTTGAATTCTTATATTTCTCCAGATTTTATTTGGATTTCTTATATACGAATCGACTTCTTGATGAGTAACTACAACAGGCTCAAACGCTCCTATCTCTTCATGATCGTTATTTTTACTTATCTTAGAAGCTGCGGGAGCCGCTTTTGTTCTGTTTTGTCCCTCTTCGTCGATTACGACATCGTAATGCACGCCGTTTTTATCAAAAACCGCTCTATTGTCGTAAATTTCCAAAAGCGTATAGCCGACATACTTTTCTCCTTTATGCAAAAAAGCGGTTCCAAGACGATCTTCGATCACTATAAAACCTCCGTCTCCCTCGATATATGTTCCTTTTAGCTTGATATCTTTTATTCTACCCGACGCTTCGACCTGTGTTGCGATCGGTCTGTTTTGTGCCGTTTGTAAAATTTTGCCGGAGAAATTCAGACTATAATGGTATGAAAGATTTTCCGCTCTTTTTTGCAAAATATCATCCTTTGACAAAAATAAGAATGAGACTATAGCGTAAATCAGTTTGATCAAAGCGAAAGGGAAAAGAACGAAGATCACAAAATTTTTCAATAGTTTATTTGATGACAGATTCATAGACATACCCTTCATCTCTCTTTTTAAACAATTCTCTAAATATTTGTGATCTTTTAAAGCTTTTCTCAGGCTCGCATATTAACTTGATTTTACCCTCTTTAAGAAAAATCTTTCCCCAAATCTTCCCAAAATTTCCTTTTGCTTCTATCTTTGCGACAAACGGATGCCAAAAAGCCTGCACGAGTCGAACATATTCGCCCTTAAAATCAAACATCTTTTTTATATCTTTTCCGGAACTTAAATTTTTAGCGACTACGCTATTGTAAAAAAGCCAAGGTTTTACGGTTATATTATCGATTTGGGCTGTTTCGATTCCATCGTAAAAAAGCTTTACATCTTTAATTTTAAGATCAAAAAGGCGATCTTTGATACTCTCTTTAACTATCATTACTTTTTGATCTTTTAAAAAAGTTTCAAGCGTATAAAAAAGCTCCTCTTTTGGCATCAAAAATATCAAAGCAAGGTATATAGAGCCCGCAAGAAGTAATAATTTTCTCATTTAAATACCTCCAAGCTCACTTTCGCGTTTTGAGGGTCGGTTCTAGTTATCCTTAGCTCTTTTACTTTTATGCCCGAGTTTTCGATCTTTCTTAAAAGTACATTTAGCTTTTGATTGTTTAAATTTTCAAAATCATATAAAATAGTCGCGCCGCGGTTTTTTTCACTCGAAGGTTTAACCGCTCTTTTTAAAGTTTCTATAACTCTTTTGATATTTTTTTTATTTCCAAAACGCTTTTTCAAAGCCGCCAACTCTTTGACCTCTTTGTCAAAAACGGTAAGCTCTTGTTTGCTTTGCATATACTCTTTTTGCGCGCTATTTTTCATACTGTAGGCGATTAGCAAAACCAATATGGACGAGACGACAAAAATTATCAGATTCTTTTGACTCATGAGGCAATCTTTAATCTTAGGATATTATCTTTAAAATCGCTTTGAACTATCTTGAAATTTCTTGATATAAAAGATTTTATCCGCTCTTTTCTTTGAGGATTTTTCAGTTTGATTTCTACCGTAGCTCCTTTTTCATTTAACTCTATGTTTTTGATATATTCACCTTTTTGCAAAGAGAGTCTGGAAAATAAAAAAAGTTCGTCTCTTAATTTTTTCTGCTTTTTATATACCTTAAAAAGAGAGTTTTTTATACTTTTTAGCTGCATGGTCGTTGGAGGCAGATCATATTTTGCTATCAAGGCGCTCTTTTGCGCTTCTATTTTCGCCATCTCGTTTTTGTATCCGAAAAACTCCAACAAAAAGGAGCTAAACAGCAACGCCGCGGCAGCGGCTAGAAAGATAAAGCTTTTTTTGTCAATAACCTCTTCTTCAAAACTTGAGAGTTTGATTTTACGACGAGAAAGTTTTCTGTTTTCAATCAAATTTTTTACGGTAATTTTAGGATCGGTGCAAGCTCTTGGAATCTGCATCAAAATAGAGTTCATATTTACTAATGAATTATCGTTGTCTATCGCGCAACATGCATTTAAATCGCCAAATTCATACTGTGAAAAATAGAGCGCGTCAACTTTCGCGTCATCGATAAAATAACTCTCAAGCGCCTCTAAAAGATACTCTTTATCATAAGCTATAATGACAAACTCCCCATCGGCTTTAGTTACCTCATAACTATATTTACCGACGGGAAGATTTCCTTCAAATACCGATTCGGCAAGTTTTTTTGCCTGCGAAACGCTTTTTACCGGAAGCTGAACCTTTTTTACCCAATAAAACTGCGGTGAGAGAATCACGCTATATCTTCCCTCTCTTTTAGGAGCGGTTTTTTGGTGTAAAAAGAGTATCTCTTTATTGTCTTGAAAAAGATTCTTCAATACGATCTATCCTCTTATGTATGATGTCATAATCAAATACCAACTCCTTTTCATACGAAGAGGTACCTAAAGTTAGATTACATTCTATCAAATACTTACTTTTTGTATCATTTGAATCGAACTCGCCGACTCTGAAAAGAGTTTTGATCTCTTTTAACTGGGCGTCGTTTTGCATCTGCGCGCTATCGTCTTTAAATAGAGCGCAAATATCCGATTCTTCTTCTAAATACTGCTGAGGCAAAAGAAGAAAAAAAGCGTCTTTAAGCTTATTCGTATCCGTTTGTTCTAGCATCGGATCCCTTTTGCAATCAAGCATCCCGGTAGTTTTATTCGCGTCGCCGAAATAGAAGAACTCTTCGAATTTTTCCCGATCTATTTTGAATATATTTTTATCACTGCTTAAATCATAATATCTTTTAAATATCTTATCAAGATGATTATAGCTATATATTCTTCCTTGCGCAAAATCAATATCGTCATTTGCGATTTCCGTTTCACTTCCCAGCTCAAGATCGTCTTTATCTACGGTATCTATCAAAAGATCTATCATTGTTTGCTCGGCGTTAAGCCCGTAAATCTCAAAAAATCTCTTTAGCGGTCTGCAAAGAATTTGCGTAGTTACATTTTGATCGCAATTTCCCTCGCTTGAAATAAGATCTTTTAATATCATATTGAGATTTATCTTCTTCATGCGAGAGCTCATGTCAAAACCTATGACTATTCCGGTTTTGGGTTCGGTCAAAGGGGGGATATCGCTTGAGAGCAAGATATTGAGCGTATCTGAGTCGTTCACATCTTTTGTGATAGAATTCAATATATAATTAAAATCTTTAAAAGTTATGGAGAATTGATTTTGTGCGTCTATAACGGCGACTTCATCGAAACTCTTTTGGGAAATAGTGAGAGTATATAAAACCAAAGCCGTGATGATCGCGATAAAGCCTAGTGTCATCATCAAAACAATCGCTTTTCTCACTTGTCTTCCTTATTAAACGAATCTATCGATTTTATCTTTATGCCAGATTGCAGCTCTTAATAGAATCATCATATTTTTCAGGGGACTCTATTGATTTTAAAGCTATTTTCACTATAATATATATCTTATTTTATAATAAGAATCTTAAATTAAACTATTTATATCTCTACTTTACATTTGCATATATAAATAGTCATTTACAAAGGAACGACACTAATGAAAAAAGCTTTCTCACTTATCGAGATCATGATCGTCATCATCATCCTAGGATTACTCGCCGGTCTTGTGCTGCCGAATCTTTTAGGACAAAGTGAACAGGCAAAAAAGAAAATCGTCTGTATTCAGATGCAAAGTATAAACGACGCTCTTAAAAATTTCAAACTTCAAAACGGCACTTATCCTTCAACGGAAGAAGGCATAAAGGCGCTCATTCAAAATCCTGATCCGGAAAAATATAAAAGTTATCCCGACGGAGGATTTTTAGATGCGAAAATTCCCGTAGATCCTTGGAAAAATCCCTATATCTATATAAACAACGACGGCGATATCGACATGATATCCCTCGGCGCCGACGGTAAAGAGGGAGGCTCTAAAGAAAACGCCGATATTTCGTTTAAAAGTTGTAGATAACTTCACAAGATGAGCTCTATCGGCTCATCTTATATATTAAAGATTCAAAAGACGGATCATCTGCATAAACAAACAGATAATTAAAACCTTTAGACTTTATCGCTTCTAAAACATCGTCAGAACTTCTATAAAAAAGTGGATTTTTAATTCCCTCTACTTTTGTTTTGGGCGGCACTATCACAAGACACTTTGCCATCCATTGACCTATATTTACCGCATGCCCTCTAGCGTCAAGTATATCTTTAAGATTATCGCTTAAAATAATGACTCTATCGTTTTTCATAACTTCCCGCACAAAAGGCTCGCCCTCAGGAAAAAAGGGTTTGAAATGTTTTGTGTAGTTTATTTTATCTAAAGAGTAGGAGAGTTCATACTCCTCACATAAAGAAACGGCTCGCCTTAAATCATCCAAATGAAACAGGGGAAGTTTTTTATACTGATAGATATATTTATTGATTTTAAAAGTGGTACGAAAAAGCGAATCGCTGCTTACGATATGTCCGGGAGCTTTTGTCGTATAATACTCTTTTTCTCTAATCGTTTTCAACATCGTTTCGTCACAACCTACGAAAACTCTTTTATCGCTCCCAAGTATCAGATCAAACGCTCTTTTGTAGTCCTTGGGAATAAATTCGACGGAGTTTTTTTGAGTAAGTATCATCTTGAAATATGTCATGACTTTAAAAGAGAGTAATTCAAACGAAGCTTCGTCTTCACTTAGCACCGCACCGATAAGCAAAAAAGAGGATCTTTTTAAATCTTTAACTTTAACTTGTGATATATCCGAAAAGTCGTTCTTGTCTATAAAATTTTCACTATATACGAGCACGCAAGCCTTGTTGCGCGCCGCAAGCTTCGCTTCATTTAAGTTTTCGACAAAACAGACATCGCCCTCTTCAACTTTTTCAGGGAAAAAAGTAGCGCGAAAAAACTCATCTTTTTCCCCTCTTTCTATCAACTCTCCTTTTGTTATCTCTATAAGTTTGTCGAGTTTCATATATGACTACACATCGTTACACCGCCTTTGTATTGTACATTAAAACCGGTACGAACAACAACGAAACTATAACCGCCGCAACCGTTCCGGAAATCAAAGCCACGCCCAAACCGCCGAAAATCGGATCTGTCGCCAATAGCGCGGAACCCAAAATTATAGCGACGGCCGTTAAGAATATAGGCTTCGCTCTCGTCGCGGTAGCGATAGCGATTGCTTCGGGTTTGGGTATGCCTTTTTCCTTTATAAGGGCTTTTGCGAAATCTATCAAAAGAAGGGAGTTTCTTGAGCTGATTCCCATCAAAGCGATAAAACCGATGAGTGAAGTCGCGGTTAGGAAAAAAGTATCTTTAGTTACCAAATCCGCAACCCAGTGACCTATAATAACACCGATAATCGAAAGAAAACTTCCCCCTAGTATAATACCGCTTATGGCAAAACTTTTATAGTATATAACAAGCAGCAAGAAAATCAAAATCAGCGCGGCTATAAAAGCTCCTCCTAAATCTCTGAAAGTATCTAGCGTCACTTTCATCTCTCCATCCCAGCGAAGTAAAAACTCTTCTTTTGTCTTTTTATCTTTAAGATATAAGTCAAACATATATGTTGACATCCCTTCGACTTTTTTGACTTCGTAATCTTTACTAAACTCTTTCAACATCTTCTCTCTAGCGTCCAAAAGAGGATAGACTTGAGACTCCATATCCGTTTCGGCTATGACATTGAGCATTTTTTTCAAATCTTTTGAAAAAATCGTGGGCGAACTTTTCACTTCTACGATATTTACAAGTTCGTTTACAGGCACCATCATACCCTTTTTATTCATAAGTTTTAGCGCCGAAAGCTTTGCCTGAAGCGCTTTTTTTGATCTTCCTTCAAGTCTTTTTGAATTATCGAGTATAACAAAAAGAGGTATTTGATCCGGAAAGTTCTGTGAATTTTTCACGGCAACGGCCATACCTTCAAACGCGAGATAGAGTATATTGTTCAACTGTTCAAGCGAGACGCCGGATCTTGCGATTTTTTCGGAATCCGAAATCAACTCGTATTTGGTATATCTTTCATCTTGCATGATATCGACATCGACAAGGCCTTTCGTTTTTTCAAGAATATGTTTTACTTTTAAAGCCATATTTCGAAGGGAGTCTTCACTGTTTGCAAACACTTCTACAACGATTGAAGCCATTGTCGGCGGACCCGCGGGCTGCTCGATCATTTTGATGCTGGTTTGATCCAAAATCGTTTGACACTTTGATTGTATTATCGGTCTAAGTCTATGAACCATAGTGTATGAAGGCTCGTCTCTATCATGTTTATCCGTAAGATTTACAACGATTTCGGCAAGATTTTCTCCCTGCTTGAGAGAAGACCCTTTTACCAAACCGGCATAATCAAGCGGAGCTCCCTGTCCGAGAAAAACTTCGGCGTTTATAACCTCTTTTTCATTTTTAAGCACATCTACTACACAATCGGTAATCCGCTTTGTTTGGCTAATAGAACTGCCTGAGGGCGCATCGACATAGATCGAAAAGGTGTTTGCGCTTTTTCCCGGAAGCATTCTCGCCAATACCATTTTTGAAGGAAGCATCATAACCGACGCCCCAAGAGCTGCAAGCGTCAATACGATTACGGCGATCCTGCTTGATCTTTTTGAGTTGATGTTATATATAAGTTTTTCCAACCACTTCATGACTGCTCTCCACTCTCTTTATCTTTTTGAAAATGATGGTGATGATGATGCATTTTCGGTTTTTTAAGCATTTTATTCGCCAAATACGGAGTAAAAATATATGCCACTACCAACGACGCGAAAAGTGCGACCGGAACATTGTAGGGGATCGGTTTCATAAATTCACCCATCATTCCTCCGACAAAAGCCATCGGAATCATAGTCAAAATAATTGCAAGCGTCGCTATATTTGTAGGCGCTCCAATCTCGTCTGTCGCGGTAACCATGATCTCGTCAACCTCTCTATCAACGGCATCGTGTTCATGCATATGTCTATGAATGTTTTCGATAACGATGATCGCGGCATCAACCAAAAGTCCTAAACTCAATAAAAAGGCAAAAAGCGTAATTCTGTTTATGGTCTGTCCCGTCAGATAAGCTATAAACAATGTTACGGCCAAAATCGCAGGAACGGTAAATGTTACGATTAACGACTCTTTCCATCCAAGAGCCACGACTAAAACTATCGCTATAATCAAAATCGTAATAAGCAGATGACTAACAAGCTCGTTTACCGCTTCATCCGCTCTAACGCCGTAGTTTCTCGTTACGATATACGATACGCCCGCATTTTTTAGTTCATCTTCATATTTTTTCAACTCTTCGAGTACTCTCTCGGACACGACTACCGCATTTGTGCCTTTTAACTTTGATACGCTCAAAGTTATCTGCTCTTTATGTAAAAATTCACTCTTTTTATCTTTTGAGTCCTTTAATTTTAAAGCGATTTCCGCAGATTTATAATTTTGTTTATCGTATGAAGCTTCCACCTTTGCCACATCTTTGAGATATATAGGCGATCCCATATATGAAGCGACTATAATATTTCTTACATCCTCAACGCTATTAATCGCATTTTTGACGCCGAATACTACGAGTTTATTATCGTTTGTTCTTCCTTTTACATCCGGTACATTCACGGCAAGCGCCTGAACGGCTTTTGTGATCTGCCCCAAAGAGAGATGATAACCCGAGAGCTTGTGTAAATCGACCTCTATATTGTACTGCTCTTTGTGCTCGCCCTTGAGAGTGGTTTTTGAGACATTTTCCACACTGTTAAAATCGTTTTGGATATCTCGAACCAATTTAAAAAGCCCTACGCGATTAAGCTTAGAATCGTCTCTTAGATAAAACGCCAAAGTTAAAATAGGAACATCGATATCTATATCAAAAGGACGAATCAGCGGCTGCATAGCGCCTTTTGGCAATTGATCCATATTTTGCATGACTTTATCATACAGCTTAAGATTTGAATCTTCGCGATTTTCTCCTATTTTATACATGACATTTACGATTCCAACATTGTCGGTCGCCATTCCGTATATATGTTTTATTCCGGAAATCTCGCGAAGCTTTCTCTCAAGCGGTTCGACTATGATATTGTTTATCTCTTCGGGCGTGGATCCGGGAAGCGGCACTATAATCGTACCCCCGCTTATCGCGATCTGTGGATCTTCCTCTCTTGGCATAACAACTAACGAAAGATAACCCACAGCCAATAAAAAAACCGCTAAAATAGGCGTAAGAGGGTTATAAATGAATAGTTTCGCCAATTTTCCGGCAATATCCGTAACCGGAATATCGTCTATTTTACCTTTATCCATAAGACTTCCTTTCTACTCTTGTATGGTCACTTTTGTATAAAGACCCGGATAGACGACTTTTCCTTCCGTATCAAACGATATTTTGATTTTAAACGAATGCGTCATTGGATTTGAACTTGGAATTATCGCCGAAACCTCTCCTTCGTTATCGATATTTATAGAGGGTATATTGACTTTTACTTTTTTACCTATTTTTATATAATGAAGATTTTTTTCAGAAATCTCGGTAACTATTTTAAGACGACTCAAATCCGTTAGCACCATAGCCGGCATTCCCGGAAGCGCCATCTCTCCCGAGTTGATATTTTTTTGAACGATAACGCCGTCGTTTGGAGCTTTGACTTTTAAATAATTATACTGATTCAAGACCTCCTGCAATCTGGCTCTTGCCTGTTCAACCTGCTTTTTAGCCACTTTTACCATGTCTCTAAGATTTTTTTCCATAAGCTCTATACCTTCATACTGAGCTTTGGAAATCACCCCTTTTTGACTAAGTCTTCTGTTTCTTTGAAGATTTAAAAGCGCGTTTGCATGCTGATTTTGATACATCTGCAGCGACAACAGAGCCTGTTGTATAGCAAGTTCAACTTGAGCTCTTGCGCTGTCGATCTCTTTTGTATCTATTTCATAAAGGAGATCTCCTTTTTTTACTCTATCTCCTTCGGAAACTTTTACATTTTTTACAAAACCCATATATCTGCTGGTTATCATCTTTCTGTTATCGGATACGACTGTTCCGGAAAGCTCGATTTTCGCCGCAAACGCGTAAGCGCTTAAAACCATCGAAACTATAATCAATCTTTTTATCATTTCTCTCTCCTAATATGCTAATCTATAAACTTCCAATATTTTGTGATTTCTAACATTTTGCGCTTTTAAAAGTTTTAGCAGTTTTTCTATCTGAAGCGACTGCTTGATTACGACATCGTTGATCGATGCAAGCCCCTCTTTATATCTTTCTTGATAGTTGTCATATATCTGCTGAGCAAGTTCAAGCTCTTTTTTCAAGCTTTTTATTTGCACATTTGCGTTATTTATTTCCGTTTTGATCTTTTTGTATTGAAGCGTTATACCTTTTTTTGCAAGTTCAACCTGCTTTTTAACTTTTAACCGTTTAAGCTTTTGCTGCTGGAGTTTATTCATATCGACTCCGCCGTTAAAAAGATTCAATTTAGCCTGAACGCCTAGCGTATATCTGTCATGATCTTTGAAATTACCGAGAAATGTATTATCACTGCTCCCGTACTCGACAAAAGCTCCAACGGTCGGTTTAAACGCCGATTTTGCCACGGCAACCATTTTCGAACGAATATCCAATCCCGTTTTCGCTTTTTGTATATCTTTGTTCCTTTTTAAAACCTCTTCAAGAGGTATATCTTTTTCAAATGTATCCAAAGATACATGACGGATCGACTTTACCTCATGATTTAACAAAAAACTTAAAAAATCGTACGACAACTCTCTGTTTGCTTTTGCCTGAAAAAGCATTCTTCTTACATTCGAAAGTTTCGATTCGACTTCAAGAAGATCGGTTTTTTTCGCATAACCCTCTTTTTTAAATTCTATAGTCGCATCCCTAAGACGAACGATATTGCCCTCAATCGTACCCAAATCTCGAACAAACTTATCCAAAAGTGAAATATCGTAATATGTTTTTCGAATTTCAAACGACTTTTGAGCAATTACTTTCTCTTTGTCAAAAGTGCTCATTTTAAGCATATCTTTTGCGATTTTTTTATAATTTATTAATTTATCGCCGGTATATATGGGAATCATAAAAGCCAGTTTTAGATCAAAATGATTTCTGGCATCAGGATAATTCAAATCTTTCGGCGCGGTGGAAAGAAGTTTCCCCGCCATCTGTGGATCGCTCATGATATTTGAAAACGCCGCGAAATCTCCGCCCGACATCCCGATCGCCTCTCCTACGCCGCCAAGAAATTCGCTAAAACCGAAATCTCCGAATGTCGCTTCTCTACTTTGGAGCTTGAAACCGAAAACATTACCGGCATCGTTACTTCTAAGCCCCATCAGCGTAGCGTCGATTTTACCGAAATTATATCCGTTTGCGACCTTCACACCCAGCGCGGCGATCTTTTTATCAAATTCCGCAATATCTATTTCAAGATTTTGCTCATTTGCCAGCGTCAACGCCTCATTTAGAGATAAATCAACATAAGGCTCACTCTCATCGACACTCTTTGCCTGCAAAAAAGAGAGTATCAATACAAAAACAGACAAATATCTAAAGGCCATTGAGTCTCCTATATTATATCCTAATATAAATAGTTTTAATTTTACAACTATTTAACGAATATATTATTTTTAGTTTAACAACTCCCTTATGATAAGGGTTTAAAATAGTCTGAATTTTATATTATATATACTTACAGAAGCATTAAAAATGGCGATTTAATTAGATTTTTTTTATAGTTTTACCGTTATTCTTCAAAACGACTCTTTTCGGTTATAATAATAAATTACGCCGCTTATATAACGGCGTAAGATACCCAATTGCACTCGCTAATATCCGCAAGTTCGCTAAGTATCTCTTTTGATATCTCTTCATCTACCAATATAACCGCCAACGCCGTACCCTTATCGTTTCGTCCGAGTCTGAAATCGGCAATATTTATATTTTTTTCGCTAAGAAGCGTGGAAATCTGCGCTATAACGCCTCTTTTATCCTCGTTTGAGAAAAATATCATCTTTCCTTTTGGCTTAAAGTCGAGTTTTATATCGTTTATATTGACGATTTTTTCATGATCGTCCATAAATACGGTACCACCTATCTTTATACTTCTATTTTCGGTAGTAAGAGAAATTTCTATTTTATTTTTATATTCGCTGCGATTTGGAAGATTTGAGCTTGTCGTCTCTACACCAAGCTCTTTAGCTACAAACTCTGCGTTTACATAATTTATTTTTTCGCCAAGAGACTCTTTTAAAGCTCCGACAAGAGCGAATGTTCTCAAACTTTCTACAAATTCGCCCACATCGCCTTGCGCATGAACTTTAAATGTTTTAATATGTCCGATATTTATCTGAGCGGCAAGATATCCGATTTTTTGGGCA
>JALWKJ010000176.1 GCA_027081495.1 Campylobacterales bacterium
GACAAAAACGGTCGGCTTGTTCTGGAATCGGAATATAAAAACGATCTTTTAAACGGTATAACCAAAGAGTACGAAAACGGCAAACTAAAAGCTCAGTGGAACTATAAAGAGGGCAAAAGAAACGGTATTGGTATAGTCTATTATCCTAACGGCAAGAAAAAATTGGAGATAACTTATAAAAACGGCAAATTAGACGGCTCTACAAAAGAATATACGCAAGAGGGCAAACTAAAAGCTCAGTGGAACTATAAAAACGGAGAATTAAATTAAAATCGTTTAATAAATATTTATGCTTATATATGTATAATTGTCCTTCAATTTTTAAATTGAAAATACCAATCAGGAGGTCGTTATGGCTTTGGATTCGGCTAAAAAGTCTGAAATCGTTAAACAATTCGGCAGAGGTGAGAACGACACGGGTTCTCCGGAAGTACAGATAGCTCTTCTTACAAATAGAATCGTATATCTTACCGAACATTTAAAAGAGAACAAAAAAGACCATAGTTCAAGACTTGGGCTTTTAAAACTTGTCGGTCAAAGAAAAAGACTCTTAAGATATCTAAAGAAAAAAGATTATGAAAAATATACTGAAATAATCAAAGCTCTAGGTATCAGAGGAAAATAACAAAAACAGCTTGAAGGCATACGGTAACTATGCCTTCATATATCTTATTTCCGCTAAAAAATTTTCTACTCGCTATTTATCATACCTGTTTTTCTCAAAACAAATAATCCTTCGGCAACTCTTTAAAAAGGAAAATCATGATCTACGGATTTGACAGAGGCGTCTTTTTTATGTTTATCTCGGCTCTTCTTTCAGCTCTTAACGGCGCTGTAGCAAAAATTCTCGGTGATGATTTAAGCGCGTTGGAGATTGTCTTTTTTCGAAATCTCTTTGGAATCGCCTTTATATTTTTAACATTAAAACATACGCCGGCAAAACTACCGGGAGGAAAACCCTCTCTTTTAATCTGGCGGGGAATATTCGGTTTTTGCGCGCTTTTGCTCTTTTTTTATACTATCACCGCTATCCCTCTTGGAGTAGCGATCACTCTAAATAAAACATCTCCTCTTTTTGTTGCTATACTGGCATTTTTCATTCTTCATGAAAGGGTTAGTCTCAAAGCTGTTTTTGCCCTTGTTATAGGATTTTTCGGAGTCGTTATGATCACAAAACCTACCGGTTTTGAAGCGGGAATCTCTCATCTTTTAGGATTAATCGGAGGTTTTCTTGCCGCCGCCGCTTATACTACTATACGAAAAATAAAACATATTTACGATTCTCGCGTAATTGTTTTATCGTTTATGACTACCGGAGTAATCATACCTATAATTCTTTTTATAATATCGGAGTTTTACGCGCCGAAAAATCTTGATTTTCTATTAAGCAGATTTATTCTCCCCTCCCATACTCAAACTTGGCTGCTTTTACTTGTCATAGGCGTAACGGCGACTCTGTCTCAATGGCTTTTGACAAAAGCTTACAGCGGTACAAATGCCGCGGCGGCCGCGGCGGCTAGTTACAGCGTTATACCTTTTAGTATATTTTTCGGTACTCTTTTGGGAGATCGTTTTCCCGATCTTTATACGCTGATGGGAATAGCGTTTATCGTCTCTTCAGGTCTTCTTGTCAAAAAAGGATAATCAAACAAAAAATCCAAGAACATACCCAAGTCCAAAACCTATGAGATGACCATACCACGCTACTTGCATTCCCATCAAAAGAGGTGCGAAACTAATAATCAAAATAGCTGCAATCAAACCGCCTCTTAGATGAGGATCTCTTTTTGCAAACCAGCCAAAAAGTACGCTGATAGCCCCCGAAGCTCCGACGACATTATGATCTAAACCAAAAACATGCATAAAATAAAAAGTCATAAGACTCGTTATCAAACCGCCGCCTAGATAGATAAAAAGATATTTTATATGAGCGTTTAACTCTTTTTCCAAAAGATATCCAAACTGAAATAAAACAACCATATTCATACCTAAATGAGTAAGATTTGCGTGCATAAACATCGAAGTAAGAGACTGCCAATAGGCGCCTTTAAGAAAATAGCCGTTTAATCCGTACTTTATGTGACTTATCGGATCTTGCGTTAAAAAATAGACTATTACATTTATAGCTATCAAAATCGGCGTGATAAAAATCATGACAACCCTCTCTTTTTTGCCGCAAGCGACGCGATAACCGACCTTTTGCCTTTTGGATTCATAGAGAACTTTTCTTTGTAAAAGAGTATATCGCAGCTTTTTTCAAAATAGTTTTTAATCTCATGAGATTTTAAGAGAAATTTTTCATTTATATTTGGTTGAAAAACGGTTTTATCATCTACAAAAGTTTCCATCAAGAGTATAGCTCCCTCCTTTAGGGCATCTTTTATCTGAACAAAAAGTGAACGCTGAAGAAAATATGTGCATACTATCAAATCATATCTATTTTTTTCAAGCTCATACAAATCAAAATCGACTTCTTCGGGATAAATGTTTTTTATGTTTTTAAGAGTTTCTAGCGCTATGGGACTTATATCGAGAGCATCGACAAAAAATCCCTCTTTCGCAAGATATCTGCTATGTCTTCCCATACCGCATGCAATATCGAGAGCGATTTTCCCTTTTGCTTCTTTAGCATACTCTTTTACCAAATCCAAAGGCTCCAAAGAGATATCAAGATTTTTATACCTATCGTTCCATTTTCTTTTATCTTCCAGCGACATAAATCATTTTAACATGATATATATTTTATCTTCGTTGCGCTATTTTTTTACAGACCGTTCATACTGTTTTATATATTTCGTATTCTCTTTTCTGGAAAGAATCTTGATATATTTTTTATCTACGGCATTTAAGACAAACCCGAAATTTTTGATTTTATTATTTAAAGCTACCTCTTGCATATATGTCACAAAACTCTTTTCCGAATAACCGGCTTTTAAAACATCTACCACGAGATCGGATTTTTTCATCAAAAATACCGACTCCGCGGCAGCGCTTACGGGCGGTAAATCAAAGATGATATAGTCATACTTTTTTCTTAAAAAATCAATCACCTCATCGATATAGTTAGAGTTTATTATTTTCATCGGATTTTGCGTTAAAGAGCCGGAAGGAATAATATATAGATTTTTATACTGATCACATCTATATGTAACTTCTGAGACTTTTTTATCTCCAAAAAGAACATCCGATATGCCTTTTGAATTATCGATATTGAATTTTTTATGAATTTCGGGCAATCTCAAATCGAATGAAACTATAACCGTTTTTTTGTCTCCCAAGCCGAGACAAAGCGCTAAATTTGCGCATATTGTAGTTTTACCCTCTCCTT
>JALWKJ010000177.1 GCA_027081495.1 Campylobacterales bacterium
TATCTTAAAATCAGATCTCTTTGAAAATAGTGTTTTTTTGGTTTATGAAATGTAAATAAAATCTCTTTTAAATCCCCGACTTTTGAGAGTTTATATGAAGGAAGCAGTTCGTCCAAAAATCTTGACGGCTGATTTTGCTCATCGGACACATAGCAGATACAAACCTCTTTTGCCTGATCGAAAAATCTTTTATAATAATATTTTTGAAGATTTTCTCTATCCTCGGCGGTAGGCAGATCGCAAAGACTTCTTATGTGTGAAGTTAAAAAAAGATCTTTTTTACTGGTGCTTGGCAATACTCCCTCGTTAAAATCTATAACGATAACCGCCTCTTTACTTACGGCTCTAGTTTCCAAAATCTCCATAACCGTTACTTTACCTCCTCTCGTATCGTCGATTTGTATTCTTGAGAGTCTGTTTAAAAATAAGTGCAAAATTTTATGAAAAGGGTAGTGCGAGAGGGCGGGTAACAGCCTTGTAAAAAGATATAACTCGTTTTGAAATGTTTCATATGTTTGATCATCGCTTTTTACTACAAGATTTTCTATCATCTCAACGATTTTTTTAGGATCGGCTTTTTTATTCCAGTCGTTTATCGTTTCATAAACTTTATCCATATTGTAACCAAGAGATAAAAGACGATATCTGTTTTGATGATTTTGTTCTATAAAGTATTGATAGACGCTATCGAGTCTTTTATAAAGTTCGGTTTTTTTATATGAAAAGCCCATCGCAAAATTAAAATTGTTTTCATCGTCAAAAAGATTTATCAATTCGCTCATAGCCGATTTAGGTAAAATAACGGCTATATCCTCCGGCGCGTAACCTTTTTGAATAAAGTCGTAAACTCTTTTTTTTATGAATGCGACTTCTTCGATGGCGCTTTGTACAAAACTTACCTCAAAATTCGTTTTTTCCGTTTTGTGCCTCTTTTTTTTCAAAATCTTTTTATCGCTAAAATCAAGTTCATAGTAAAAATCGCTTTGCAGATCAAAACCTTCTTTTTTAAAAGCGTCGATCATTTTTTGATTAAATTTGTTGGTATGAAGGCGTATGATCGTTTTGGTAAGATCGGCAACTTGCAAAAAGAGGGAAAATTCAAATTTACTTAAATATCCTTCAAGATAAAATTCTATTTTTTCAAACGAGCCGATATATTTTTTATTTAGTTTGTAGATCGAGGGGAGGGTGATTTTATCATAATATCCTCTTTGGTCTAAAAGAGTCGTGTATCTATTTCGCAGAGTTTCAAGGATTTCAAGATGTTCAAGATAATGCGAATAAAGATCGAAATTTTTTAGAGTTTCGATTTCCGTCATTTCGACCGCAAGTTCTTCATAAAACGAAAAAAGGTATTTGCCGTTTTTTAAAAACGCGAAAAATTCACGATCGATATTTAACGATTTAAAATTTTCAAACTTTGAGGCTTCTTGTAGGAGAGTGATTCTAGTATCTTCATCGACAAGGACTTTTCCCTCTACCAAGATAGATTTGTTTTCAAATTCACCGATGGTAACACTTTTTGGAAGAAGAGCGTTATGTGCGCTTTTATGAGCATATCTCTCTCTTATGGCTCTTGATGTCGGATAGACTTCAAGATTGTTATTTAGTAGCATTGACCTCCGTTTTTGTGAATGATGTCAGGTCGTTTATCGTTATTTTCGCCATAATCTGCCATCTGCCGATTTTTTCGATCGGAAATTCCTCCGTTATATATTCTCCGTTTTTATAATCGGCGATTTTTGGCATTTTATCGAATTGCGCCGTATCGGGCTTTGTGATTTTTATTTTTATATTCGCGTTTTCTACGGGAGAGTTTTTCGTTTTTGAAATAATCTTTATTCCAAGATTGTTCGTTCCGACACTAAATCCCTCTTTATCGTAAGTAATTATATATTTTTCATCAAATTTTTGTTGCTTGATGAGTATGTCGTTAATGTTTCTATCTACATTATCATAAGTATCAAAATAAAAATCATCCATTACAACCGGTTTGATATTCGCCTGTTGTATCGTCCAGATACTAAGAGCGATTAGTCCAAAGATCGACAAAACTATACCTATAGGCCATCTAAGTTCGCTTAATTTATTCTGTTTTTTCAATTGTTTGTCCTTTTTGCAAAAACTTCTTTTTAACAAAGAGCCATACAAAGTATAGCAAACTTAAATAAAATAGAATTCGAAGTATATTCATAAAAGTTCTGCTTTCATTTCCGAAACTTGATTTTAGCGTTTTGTTATATGATTTTGCGATCATATCGGCAAGATCCGCATATCCATTTAAAAAAGCTGCTGAAGTCGGATCCGATTTTGATTTTTTTATGACGATCAATTTCGTAAACGATCCTCTAAAAGGACTAAATAGAGAATCTTTATCAAACTTACCTTCAAGATCTTTTGAATTAAACATTTGATTGATTCCTATTTCATCTCGATCCATATATGTTTTTGAAAAGATCCAAAGTACATAAGGGGGCTTAAGCTCTTTTAAATACCTATTTTTGATCTCAAGAAACTCTTTTTTCGATAAGTGCTTTTTTGTTACCAAAACGGTGGTTACGCCTGTTTTTTTGTAAAGCTCGTTACCTATCTCTTTGATTTTGTTCAGAGTATTTTCATTGACAAGTTTATCGCCTTCAAATATGAAGTTACAGCTAGAATAAGTAGGGAAAATTAACACCAATGTAAAAACGGCGATGAATTTCATCGCCGTTTTTTGTAAAAATATCGACACTCCGGTTACCCTACAAAAAGTAGATGACCGGGAGTCAAAACAAGCCAAACGGTAATAGCCGCCATTACTACCAATCCAAGACCGACGACATAATATAATGTATCTGCCATTTTTTTCTCCTTACTCTACTACTTTATAGTGTTTGTAGTTGTCTTTGCTGATCATTTGTATATTCGCTTCGTCAACCAACTCATAATAAGTAGTCGCGTTCGCTTTTTGTACTTGAATTGACCATATTGTTAAAACTACTAGAATTGAAAGCAACAATACCGTTGCGATTATACCGCCCAAAAGTCCATTTATATTAAAACACATTCTTCTGGTTGTGTTTTCCGATATATCAGATCCTCTTACTCCCATAACTGCTCCTCTTACTTTTCTCTAAATGTGAGTATATAGTTAGCGACCGCTTCTTTTTGAATATCAGTAAGCCTGCCGTCGCTAAATTTAGGCATTGTTCCGATAAAGCCGGATTTTCCTCTGTTTAGAACATTCGTAACAAACGCCGGCGTTCCGTAAGTGCTAAGATCCGGCGCTTGACCGTTCATACCTTTACCGTCTTCGCCATGACAGCTAGAACATGCCGAATATGCAGCCGGTTTTTGACCTTTCATTCCGCCTGCTATCCATTCGCCGATAGCTTTCGCGTCAGCTTCTCCTACAAGTCCCGCAGGCATTTCGCCCATCGGATAACCAAGACCTTTTGATCCTTTTTTAATCGTATCGGCTATTCCTTTAGCGCTTCCCCATCGATCAAATCCGGCGGCTTTACCTTCTATACCGTCTCCGGCAATTCCGTGGCAAGGCGCGCATTGAACAAGATAGACGCCTTCACCCATGGCAAGAAGAGTCTCTTTGTTCGGATTTTGCCATTTTTTCTCAAATTCCGCATTATACGCTTTTACTTCTTCATTGTATTCGCCGATTTGCGAATATGCGTCTAGCGGGTATCCTAAAAACCAATACCAAAGCCCCCATATCATTGTTCCCAAAAAGCTTGCTATCCAGCCTGTAGGAACGGGGTTTTTATATTCGCTGATTCCATCCCAGTTTTCATCTGTAAGTTCACCGGTACTGGTGTCGGTTTTCATCTGTCTGATGTATTTACCGGCAACATATACAGTAAGAATAATTATCGCAGCCGCACCGAGCAGGGCGAGTTGATTAACTGTATCACTTGATAAATTTATCTTCATGCTGATTCTCCTTTATTTTTTTTCCTATCCCATGGAGATGTCGTTTCCAATGGTTTTGAGTCCAACTCATCGTCCAGTGCGATTTTCGCATATTTTTCGTAATCTCTGGTGCCTTTTTTTTCACTGCTGTATAAATGGTATATATATCCATATAGCATCACCACACAAATGCCCGTTAGAATCACATATGCAGTTGCCTGAATCGTATGAATTGTTTCAATATCCATTGTTCATCCCACCTTTATTTTAAACTGTTTAAATATGCTATTAGAGCTACGATTTCCGGTATTTTACCTGACGCAACCGCTTTTTTAACATCTTCGTTTTTCATTTTTGCGGCTATCGCTTGTGCTTCGGCAAGCGCAGACTTTTGAGCTTCTTCAAGAGTTCCGAGTTTCGGCATGCCTTCTTGATCGTAAGGCACATTGAAAACTTTTTTAACGGTCAAGGCTTCGGCATATGCAGTTTCAACATCCGCTTCATTCGTAAACATATGTTTATAAGCGGGCATAATTGATCCCGGTACTACCGATGTAGGCTCCCACATATGGTTTTCATGCCAGTCCGTTGTTCTATAATTACCGACTCTTAAAAGATCCGGTCCTGTTCTTTTTGAACCCCATAGAAACGGTCTGTCGTATGCATACTCGCCGCTGAGGCTGTATTTACCGTATCTGTCCGTTTCCGATTTAAAAGGACGAATCAACTGTGAATGACAGGCGTTACAACTGTCTTTTATATAAACATGTCTTCCTGTTAACTGTAAAACCGTATAAGGTTTTGTTCCCACTAACGGTCTTGATTTCTCTGCAAATTGCGGTAATACTTCAATAATACCGGCAAATGCTACTGTAACAAATAGTACTACCGTAAAAAGGAAAGGATTTTTTTCTAACCAATGAAACATAATATTAACTCCTCCTTATGACATAGGCGTAGCGTTTTGAGGTTCTTTCTCAAGCTCACGACCCGCAGTAAATGTTTTGTAAACATTAAATGCCCACATAAACACACCAATTAGATACAACAAACCACCGACGGCTCTGATTACATAGTAAGGATGTAAAACCGTGACGGTATCGATAAACGAGTAAGCAAGATTACCGAATTCATCGGTTGCTCTCCACATCATACCTTGCGTGATACCCGCGATCCACATACTTGAAAAGTACAAAACGATACCGGTTGTTTGAATCCAAAACTGTGCATCCATGAGTTTTTTGCTATATATTTCTCTTTTTGCCATTCTAGGAACCATATGAAAAATAGCCGCAATAACCATAAATCCGACCCAACCGAGCGTACCGTCGTGAACATGTCCCGGAATCCAGTCCGTGAAGTGAGCAAGCGCATTTACGGATTTGATAGCTTGAATCGGTCCTTCGAGTGTCGAGAACATATAAAATGTCGAAGCCAAAATCATAAATTTTATCAAAGGATTTGTTTGTAGTTGTCCCCACTCACCTTTCATCGTTAAAAGCATATTGATAGCCGAACCCCATGAAGGAAGAATAAGAATAACCGAAAAGATAGATCCCATAGTCTGCATCCAGTCAGGAACGGTAGAATAGATAAGGTGGTGACCGCCTGCCCAAAGATATACGAACATAAGTCCCCAGAAAGCCATTAGAGATAATTTATATGAAAATACGGGTTGACCCGATTCTTTTGGCAGAAAGTAGTAAATCATAGCGATAATAGGAGTCGTAAATACAAATGCAACCGCATTATGTCCGTACCACCATTCAATCAACGCGTCGTTGGTTCCGGCATACATCGAAACCGAGTGCCACCAGTCGCCGACACCGGCTACAAAGTAAGTAGGAACCGCCATATTGTTAAATAGATAAAGCATCGCGACCGCAACATAAAAAGCTATAAAATACCACATAGATATATATAGATATTTTTCTCTTCTAATTCCGATCATACCGAAAAGGTTGATACCAAAGACTACCCATACTACAACAATCGCTATATCTATAGGCCATTCGAATTCCGCATACTCTTTTGAAGTAGTTATACCCATAAGAAGAGTCACTACAACGGCTGCGACGCCGGCGATGTACAGCCAAAAATGCAATTTTCCTATAAACATCATAAACGGTGATTCCGCCATAGATACTTTAAGAATTCTTTGTCCTATATAGTACCATGAAGCCCATATGCCGCTGAGCGTAAATCCAAACGCAACGGCGTCCGTGTGAAGCGGTCTAAGACGACTGAAAGTTCCATACTCGCCTGCTAGATAGTTTAGATCGGGGAAAGCTAGCTGAAAAGCCAAAATAACACCGATCGTCATACCTACGATACCTAATACAATCGCTGCGATGGCGAACATCTTGGCGACCGTATAGTCATACTCTAATGCATTGTGTGATTGCATTAAAAACCTCCTAAATGAATTTGTAATGTCATGAATTACACATGATGACCAATAATTATATAAATTTATTATACAAACTTAGCTTAAAGCCGTTAAGAGTTATAAAAAAATAGCGGATAGTTCACTTTTTATTAATCTTATAGTGGTAATAGCGGTAAATAAGTAATTTTTTTGCAGGATAAAAAACTTAGATATGAGAGTATTGGGGAGTGCGAAAAACTCCCCGGTTTTTGCGGCTTTTATTTATTAAAATATAAATCTAAAGCCGATATATCCCGAATCGCTGTAATTTAACGGATACTCTTCATAGTCGGTATTTATATTTCTATATCCGGCGTATATTTCGACATTTTCTATTATTTGCATTGTCGCTTCGATTCTCGTTTCAAGATATTTTTGCGCGTCTTGATAACAGATCGGAGAAGGCGCGTATGCGACTTTCGCGCCGACCGCGCCGATAGGGATATTCCCGGCGTAAAATTTGTGTTTAAATCCGAAGATTATCGGAATCGCTATAAAATTATCGCCTCCGTGATCGGAAAAAACGGATCTCACTCCCACTTGAAAAGAGAGCGGCTGATAATTGTAAAAAGAGTTTTCGACATATACTCCGGCTCCAAACATCGTATCGTTATCGTTTATAAGATTGAAATCCGCATAAAAGTTTCGATATACGGGATCGCTCATCAAGGGAGCCATGCTGAGTTTTCCTTCAAATTCCACTACATCGGTATTTACATTTAGTCCAAAGGAAAACCTTTGGAAAGAGAAAAGCTGCGTGCTTAAGAGTAAAGTGACAAATATCAGTTTTTTCAAGTCTAATCCTTCGTGAATTATGATACTTTCATTTTAAGACAATGTAGTTTATAATCTCTTCATGAAGAAATTAATTTTAGCTATATTTTTGACATTAAATATTTCGGCGTCAACGCTTCATCTATCCATCAGTTCCAATCCCTCAAAGCTTAATCCTCTCATAGCAACCGATAGCGCAAGTTCGCAGATTGCGGGATGGATATTCGATTCTTTGCTGGCATATGATAAAGACGGAAATATAGAGCCGAGATTGGCGGAAAGTTATCGATTTATCGATAAGAATACACTTATTTTTAAACTGAGAAAAGGGGTAAAATGGAGCGATGGAGCGGACTTTAACGCCGAGGATGTGGTATTTACATACGATCTTATAACTTCTCCCAAGATTTTTACTCCATACAGCAGTGAATTTCGATTTGTAAAAAGCGTAAAAGCGATTGACGATTTTACCGTTGAAGTAAAATACAAAGAACCCTATTTCAAAGCGCTTGAGACTTGGATGACGGATATAGTGCCCAGTCATATACTCAAAAACGAAAAAGATATCATGACGAGTTCTTTTAATCAAAAACCAGTAGGTACGGGAAGCTATATCTTACAAAAATTCGAGGTTTCTAAAGATATAAAACTAAAGGCAAATAGAAACTATTTTCGCTCGGCTCCAAAAATAGAAAATGTCGTTTATCATTTTATGCCCGATCCGGGTACGGAGTTTCTAATGCTTAAAACTCACAAACTCGATGTCGGAGCTTTAACTCCGCTTCAGATTCAAAGACAGATAGACGACGATTTTAGATCTTATTACGATATATATGAAAAGATATCTCAAAGTTATACCTATATGGGGTTTAACCTTAAAAAGAAAAAATTTCAAAATCCGAAAGTTAGAGAAGCATTAAGTCTCGCGATAGACAGAAAAGAGCTTATAGATATATTGTTTTTCGGTCATGGCAAAGTTTGCAACGGTCCTTTTATGCCCAAAACCTTTGCCTACAACGAGACGATAAAAGCTCCTAAAAGAGATATAAAAAAGGCAAAGCGACTTTTTAAAAGAGGCGGGTTACGGCAAAAAAAATCCGCTTGAGTTTGAGATCGTGACAAATTCGAACAACCAAATCAGAGTTTACGCCGCTCAGATTATACAACATCAACTATTGCAGGCGGGGGTTAAAGTAACAATCAGAACGATGGAGTGGCAGGCGTTTTTAAATACGGTCGTTATGCCGAGAAATTTCGAAGCGGTAATTTTGGGTTGGGCGCTTGGTTTGATGCCCGACGCATATAGCATTTGGCATAGCGAGGGGAGTAAAAAGGGCGGTTTTAATTTTATAGGTTATAAAAATGAAAAAGTGGATAAATTGATCAAAAAAGCTGAAAAAACCATAGATAGAAAAGAGTTGGGCAAAATTTACAAAGAGATTTTTTCACTCATCGTAAAAGATAATCCATATCTATTTTTGTATATTCCAAATTCCATAACCGCCGTAAATAAAAATATAAAAAATGTTTCATTATCGATGATCGGTGTCATGCACAATGTCATCGATTGGATAAAACCTTGAAAAAAACAACTATACTTTTCGATCTTGACGGTACGCTTATAGATTCCACCGAAGCGATACTTCTTTGCTTTTACGACTCGTTTGAGTATTTTAATTTTCCAAAACCACCTGAAGATAAAATAAAATCGCTTATAGGCCATCCTTTGGATTTTATGTATCTTCATTTAGGTGTAGAGAAAAATAGAGTATGGGATTTTGTAGAAGTCTATAAAGGGTATTATAGGAAAAGATCGAAATCTATGACAAAATTTTTGCCAAATGCGGCTATCGCGATAGAAGAAGCGTCAAAATTCGCAAGGCTCGCAATTGTTACGACAAAAACGGGTAAATATTCAAAAATGCTTCTTGATCATATGGGTGTAATGCGCCGTTTTGATGTATTGATAGGCAGAGAAGATGTAACTCATCCAAAACCCCATCCCCAGCCGATATTGAAGGCTTTACATCTGATGAACATAATTGCGGATAAAAATGTATGGATGGTCGGAGATACCTGCATGGATATGATCAGCGCGAAGGATGCCGGCATAAATGCCGTAGGCGTACTTTGCGGTTACGGTGATAGAAACGAACTTAAAAGGTGTAGTAATTTTTTACAAAATGACGCACTAAGTGCAATAAAATTAATAAATCTTCTTAATAAAAAGCTTAAGCTAAGTGATAATAACATAAAATTATGTGACAAATAGCAGGAAAATATTTCTAAGGAGATTTTATGGTAGAAATGAGATGGCACAGTCGTGCCGGACAGGGAGCGGTTACAGCTGCTAAAGGTTTAGGAGATGTGATTTCTACAACGGGAAAAGAGGTTCAGGCTTTTGCGTTGTACGGTTCTGCGAAAAGAGGTGCCGCTATGACGGCATATAACAGAATTGACGATAAGCAGATCATAAATCATGCGAAGTTTATGCGACCGCAGTATGTTTTGGTTCTTGATCCCGCTCTTGCATATACGGCGAATATTACCGAAAATGAAAGAGAAGATACAAAGTATATTATTACCTCTCATCTAAGTCCTGAAGAGTTGAAAAAAGAGATACCTAAATTGCAGGGAAAAGATGTTCATACGCTTGACTGCTTCCAAATCTCGTTAGACACTATCGGCAGAGCGATTCCAAATACGCCTATGCTCGGTGCGTTTGTTAAAATCTCCGGAATGTTTGAACTCGATTACTTCAAAGAGAAGATGCTCAAAGTGCTCTCTAAGTTTCCACAGAGAATTATCGATGCGAATATGGACGCGATTACGAGAGCGTACAATGAAGTCAAGTAGAAAGGAAGTTTGATGAAACAGAGTGAAAATCCAAAATTTTTAGGAAGTGAAGAGCTTTTGGGATGGGATGAAGTAAGCCAAGGCGTAGTGCTTGAGTCGTTTGCGACGGAAGTTGGAAATGTAGCGTTTTTAAAACAGGAAGAGAGACCTTACGCCGAGACGAATTCCTATACGGCAAGCGTAGCCGACTGGCGAGTGATCAAACCGGTTTATAATAGAGATATATGTATAGATTGTCAAAATTGCTGGGTATTTTGCCCCGATGTTTCTATAATATCGAGAGATAAGAAGATGATAGGAATCGACTATGATCACTGCAAAGGATGCGGCGTATGCGTGGAAGTGTGTCCGACAAATCCGAAATCTCTTCTTATGTTTGAAGAGAGATCCGATATCGATGAGGCTTTATCAAAATGGCCCGAAAAAAAGAAAAAAAGTAAGGAATCATAATGGCAGAGAAATGGGATATTCAAGAAGTTGAAGTCTGGGACGGTAACTTTGCGGCGGCACAGGCGCTCAGGCAAGCACAGGTTGATGTTGTTTCGGCTTATCCGATTACTCCATCGACTCCGGTTGTTGAAGGGTATGCGAAATTTTTATCAGACGGATATGTTGACGGCGAATTTGTAATGGTAGAGAGCGAACACGCCGCTATGAGCGGTTGCGTAGGCGCGGCCGCGGCCGGAGGTCGCGTGGCTACGGCTACAAGTTCTCAAGGTTTTGCCTTGATGGTTGAAGTTTTATATCAGGCAAGCGGTATGCGACTTCCGATTGTACTTTGCGTGGTTAACAGAGCTTTGGCTTCTCCTTTGAATGTAAGAGGAGATCATTCGGATATGTATCTAGGGCGCGACAGCGGTTGGATACAGCTTGACGCCTATAATGCTCAAGAGGCTTATGATTTGACTCTTATGGCGTTTAAGATAGGCGAAGATCTCGGCGTTAGACTTCCGGTGATGGTTCATCAAGACGGTTTTATAACTTCTCATACCGCTCAAAATGTTCATCCTCTTACCGATGACGAAGCTTATGATTTTATAGGCGACTATAAAACGGTAGATGAAATGCTCGATTTTACGAAGCCCGTTACTTATGGAGCGCAGACGGAAGAAGATTGGCATTATGAACATAAGGCGAAACAACATAAAGCGCTGCTTGATTCAAGACCGGTAATAGACAAAGTATTTGAAGAGTTTGAGAAAAAAACGGGTCGAAAATATAACAGAGTAGAGTCTTATATGATGGATGATGCCGAGGTAGCCATCGTGGCGCTTGGCACGACCGTCGAGACGGCAAGAATGGTAGCGCAGATAATAAGAGAAGAAGAGGGCATAAAAGCCGGAGTGGTCTCTCCAAGAGTATTTAGACCCTTTCCTTTCGACGGCGTAAGAGAAGCTTTAAAAAATGCAAAAGCGGTTGCTTGTATGGATAGAAGCGCTCCGGGCGGCGCGCTTGGAATGCTTTACAATGAAGTGAGCGCGGCGTTATATGCCGGAGATACGAAACCGCTTGTAACAAATTATATATATGGTTTAGGCGGCAGGGATTTAACCGTAGATGCCATAAAAGATATATATAGAGAGTTGGACAAAAACGCGAAATCAGGCAAAAGATCAGGCAAAATACAACAGTTTATAAGCCTTCGAGGTCCAAAATTAGAGTATTTTGAATAGGAAGAGGGGAAAAATTATGAGTACTATTAAAAAAATAAAAAATTTAAAAGAGTTATCGACATCAAATGACAGATTTGAAGGCGCGCATCTTTTATGTCCGGGATGCGCCCATTCTATTATCGTAAGAGAGTTGATGAATTGTACGGATGATAATCTCGTTATCTCCTCAAATACGGGTTGCCTTGAAGTTTCAACCGCCGTTTATCCATATACATCATGGGATACTTCCTGGATTCATATAGGATTTGAAAATGCCGCTACCGCGGTCGCCGGAGCGGAAGCTATGCATAAAGCGAGAAAAAGAAAAGGGACTCTCAAAGATCCCGATGCTCCGGTAAAATTTGTAGCTTTTGGGGGTGACGGTTCGACTTACGATATCGGTTTTCAATGGTTGAGCGGAGCTGTTGAGAGAGGTCATGATTTTACATATATATGCCTTGATAATGAAGTCTATGCAAATACCGGCGGTCAAAGAAGCTCTTCTACCCCTATAGGATCTTCTACCACGACTTCGCCGGCGGGTCGTGTAAGCTACGGTAAAAAAGAGATGAAAAAAGATATGGTAGCCATTATGGCGGCTCACGGCGCTCCGTATGTAGCGCAGATGGCGCCGAACAAATGGAAAGATATGATTAAAAAGATGCAAAAAGCTCTTACTACTGAGGGACCGGTTTATCTAAACGCTATGAGCGCTTGTACTACGGAATGGAAATTTGATCCAAAAGATACTATAAATATTTCGGATCTTGCGACTGATTCTTTGGTTTTTCCGCTTTATGAGATCATAAACGGCACCGAATTAAATATTACTTATCGTCCTAAAAATGTGATTCCCGTAAAAGATTATCTTGGTGCACAGGGAAGATTTAGACACCTTTTTAAGCCTGAAAATGAGCATATTTTAAAGCAGTGGCAGAAAAATGTAGATGCTCAGTGGGAGTATTTGCAAAGAAGAGAAGAGGCAAAAGTTTAATCAAATCGATTTACGCAAAAAATTGCGAGGAGACTTTGACGGCGTAAAGTTTGTCGGAGATCTCCTTAAATATAATTACTATATAATCGCTTCATGATAAATAAAATAGCATATCAGGGCGTAAAGGGCGCTTACTCCGAACAAGCCTGTAAAAGTGCGTATCCAGATCTTATACCGATAGCTTGCGACAGTTTTCAAGAAGCGATGTGGTTGGTGGAACAAGGCGACGCTAAGCTTGCGATGATTCCGCTTGAAAATTCTACGGCGGGTCGCGTTGAAGAGATTTATAGACTTATACCGAAAATGAAACTGCATGTTATAGCCGAACACTTCGAGCCCGTAACTCACTGTCTTCTTGCGCCGAAAAACGCTACGCTAGAGAGTATAAAAACAGTTGCTTCACATCCTCAAGCGTTAGCTCAATGCCACAATAATATAAATAAATTAAATTTAAAAGCTATCGCTAAATTGGATACCGCAGGCGCCGCCAAAGAGATATCCTCTTTAAA
>JALWKJ010000178.1:0-664 GCA_027081495.1 Campylobacterales bacterium
AAATAAACAATCATATAAAAAATAAAAAATGAGACCAAAATAAATGCGATAAGTAAAAAGATGAATCTTGTGATATTTTTTCTTTAGTTAAAAGTTTTTACCTGAAGATCTCCTCTTCTTTTAATTGTTTCATTAACGACTGATCGAACTTGAAGATAAAAATAGAAAAACCTTTCTAATTATAACTAATTTAATAATTAAATAATATTTTATTGTTATCATGAGGTAGCCCCTATAAGGAGTTCTTCATGAAGGATGTTTTGGCTGAATTAAATGCTATTGAAAAAGCACATGATTTAAAAGAACGAAATCTCTTACCGGAGGAAAGCTGTAATTGTCCACTAAAAGGTTCACTTGAAAGAGATAAAAACTTAAGATTACATACTAAAATTATAGAAATTTCAGAGTTTAAAAATTTTAAAATCTTCAGCCCTTATTATAATACTTATTTTTTAATCACTGCACAGTCCCAAGAATTAATTATTACAGATGTAATTAGACATCAAGCGCAAATATATAATGTGACAAAAAACAAAGTAGAAGAGCTAGACACATATGATCCAGGCAAAATATTAGCATATTTAGCAAATCTTGATACCGAAGTAAAATCTAAATCAAATTTTGCATATATTTTTATTTTTTTTATTTTTATGTTAGGAGTAGT
>JALWKJ010000178.1:674-13010 GCA_027081495.1 Campylobacterales bacterium
CAATGAAACAATGCCAAAAGCTGCTAAAAGAACAAAATTTGAAAAAAATGCCGTAAACATTTGCAGCAAAATTATCCCAAATTCCAAAAACTATTCAATATCAACGAAAAAAATAAGTCAAAATGAAATTCAGGTAAAATTCTCAAAACCGCGTACAGATGAATACCATATAGGCATATTTCTCATAGATACACAAAAATGTGAACGGACAAGGTGATGATAATAAGTTTATAGAAAAAAACCGTTATGCCTACAACTATCCATATATTAATATTATGTTTTTGTCAAAAAATCTTGATCGAGGATATCGCATTTTTTTATTAGTTTTTCAAGGTTTTTTACCGCGAGGTGTCCTCTTTTGCTGATGATGATCTCCTCTTCTTTTAGTTTGTGCATTTGTGAACTAACGACTGATCGAACCGAACCTATCATCTCGGCTAGCGATTCATGCGAGAGCGAGTTTATAAGTTTTAGAGGATGGTGAGAACCGTTATGGTTTTGTTCTGGTTCAATATGTTTTAAGATGAGATTTGCGAGTCTTGTAGTGGTATCGTGAAAGACGACCTCTTGTGAAAACGATTCGCATTTTCTCATCATCTTTCCAAGATATGGTAAAAATCCACTGTTAAATTCGGGATGTTCACACATCCACTCTCTGGCTCTTTTAAGAGGTATGCGAAAAGCCTCTATATTGTCCATCGCTATGGGAAAGACGGTATGCTCATTTCCGTCAAGAAGAGAAAAAACATCGAAAATATCCCCGCTGCTTAGCAAAAACAGAGCTATACTTCTGCCTGTCGAAGGGTCGATTTGCGTTACTTTTAGGCGTCCCGAGACGATAATATGCAGATATTTTATGCCTATATCGCTATCGATAGTTTGAGTTTTTTTCAATATAACAGGCGTGCATTCAAAAATAATACTTCTTATCGTTTCCGGCTCAAGTTTGCCGAAAAGTTCGGAGTTTTTAAGTGTCTCAACGGCTTTTTCATATACCGGATCGGATTTGTTCATACTGTGCCTTATTTACTTTGTTGAAATATTAGCATTAAATTGTTGCACTTTTCGTAAAAAAAATGAATTATTTTTATATCTTATATTTCAGCATCGAGAGCCGGTGGATTATAGTCGATTTTATCGGCTATTTTATCTATCCAGGTTACGACTTTTTTTTCCGTCTTGTGTAGATCGTTTTCAAAGATATGATGCGACTTATCTTTTGCATAAGCTCTAAAGGCTTCTATCGATTCCAAAAGATGCGATTTTTCCGCCTCTATAGTGTCTTGGAGTTTTTCAGTCGCGACAAAAGCGGCTTTATGACTTTTAAATATACTTTCATGAGCGCTTTCACGGATGAGTTCGGTTATGGTTTCAGCGGCGTTTTTTAAGATCTCCTGCATCTTTTCGGATTTTAATCCTACCCCTTCTTCTATGCCTTCGAGGATTTCATAAGTAATGCTTTCAATCGACTGCCCCGTTTTTTTACTTTCGTATAAGGCTTTTTTGTAAACATCTTTCAATACCGACTCGACCTTTTTATAGTCGAATTTACCTTCTTTAAAAAGGGCTTGCACTTTTTTTCTTATCTCATCCTTATAAGACATTTTATCTCCTTTGTGTAAGCTTATTACCATAAAAACATTATATGCAAATAAAAGCTAAGATTCTGTCAGTTAACTGACATATATATGTTAATTACTATGTTATAATACTCTACTTTAAGATAGACGGAGGTGAGATCATGAAAACGACAGAGGTGATTTTGCGTAGCATCAAGGATACGCTTAGTTGGAATGTGATTAAAATCGCACTCATTACCGGTGTGCCGCTTGCGATTTTATGGCTTGGTATCGCGATTTTTATGTGGTCGCCCATCGTACATTTGAGCGAAAGATTTATAGGGTGGGTGCCTTTTTCGATTCTCAAAGCAAACGGCGCGTTTTTATTAGGCGGTTTTTTCTGGTTTCAGGCCGTGCTTATAACTTTCGCTTTGATCGTTGCGCTTTTTAATGTTCCTATCTTTCGAATGCTTGATTCTAAAAAATATACGCATTTTTCTATTTTACTGTTGCTTTTTATCGCGCTTGGATGGACGCTGTTTGCATTTTTAAACTGGGATTTGGTTTATAAAGAAGTCGCGAAAGTATTGACTTGGTTTCCTTTTGAAACGCTCCAGGCGGGCGTGGCTTCGATGCTTGCGGCTTTAATCTTTTATAACCTCTTTATAGTTTCTTTATCGATTGGCGTGCTGATGATGAGAAAATCTTTTTTGCATGCTCTTCAAAAAAGAGACTATCCTCATGCCGTATTACTGCAAAAAGATCAGCAAAGCAGTTTTTTACCCGTAGCTTTTCGAGATATTGTCGTATTCGCCGTGTTGATAATTTTATTTTTCCCTCTGTTGTTCGTGCCTTTTTTCAATATAGCCGTTCAAGTTCTTTTATGGGCATGGCTTATAAAAGAGTCTTATTATCTAAGCGTATCTTCGCTTTACGCGACAAAAGAAGAGATTGAAAAGCTTAGAAAGCATCAGATCGTTTTATGGACTATAGCGTTTTTTGCGTCGCTTTTCAATCTTGTGCCCGTGGTAAATATTTTGGCGCCGTTTTTTGCGATTGTGATGTATTTTCACTGGGTGATGCTAAATAAATCCTCATAAGCAAAATCCGCGATGTACTCTAAAAAAAAGATAGGTTTTTTAGAAGCGTACAGCATAGGAGTGGGAGGAATGGTCGGAGGCGGTATTTTTGCCGTGCTTGGACTAACGATAACGCTTGCGGGAGGTGGAGCCGGAGTTTCATTTTTACTCGCGGGTTTGATCGCTTTGCTGACAACCTATTCTTACATAAAACTCTCTTTGCGATATCCAAGCGAAGGGGGAACCATAGAGTTTATCGTGCAGGGATTTGGAAATACCGTTTTTGCCGGTTGGGTAAATACTCTGTTGATGGTAAGCTACATAATCATGTTAGCCCTATATGCGTACGCTTTTGGAAGTTACGGTTCTGTTTTGTTCGCGGGCGTTGAAATAGCGTGGCTCGAGCAGATGCTTATCGCCCTGGTACTTGTCGTTTTTGTTGTTGTAAATTTATTGGGAGCCGCGCTTACCGGAAAGGCTGAAGACTGGATGGTTTTTTATAAAGCTTTTTATTTTGATTCTTTTTAGCGCGACCTGTTTTTTTACGATAGATCCCGCAAAAATCTCTTTTTGTGAATGGAAATCGCCTTTGTCCATTTTCACCGGCGGGCTAATAATCTTTTTGGCATATGAAGGGTTTGAACTTATCGCAAATACCGCAGCGGATATAAAAGAACCCCAAAAAAATCTACCCAAAGCATATCTATGGTCTGTTTTATCGGTTATCGCTCTTTATGTGATCGTGGCTGTCGTAGCGGTGGGAAATCTTACTCCCGAACAAGTGATAAAAGCAAAAGATTACGCTCTTGCGGTTGCGGCGGAGCCGTTTTTCGGAAAGAGCGGATTTATCGTCATAGCGATCGCGGCAATGCTTTCAACCGCTTCGGCTATCAACGCCACTCTTTACGGAGGAGGGCGCATAAGCTATCTTATAGCAAAATACGGAGAACTCCCGTCGGGATTTAAGAAAAAGGTTAAAAACGGATATGAGGGAATGATCATCATAGGGCTTTTGGCCATAATCTTTGCGACTTCGTTTGATCTGGAAAATATTTCAGTTGCGGGAAGTTTCGGTTTTTTGACGATTTTCGGACTTGTAAATTTGGCAAATTTTCTTTTATATAAAGAGACAAAATCAAATAGATGGATTTCGTTTTCGGCATTTTTGGCGTGTCTTGGCTCGGCTGTCGTCTTAATAGGTTACAATTTAACTCACAATCCTAAATCTTTAATATCCGTAGCCGTCGTTGTCGTGAGCACTTTTGTTTTCAGTTATCTTTATAGGCTTTATAGAGATCGCCAACCTCTAAACGAGTATCTCGACAAGAGACTTGCAAAAAAAGAGCGGATTCAAAGCTCTTTAGATGAAAAAGGAAGTAATGATGCAAAAGAGAATCTATAAAAAAGAGCTTTACGACTTACAGGTTGAACTCGTAAAGTTTCAAAAAAGCGTTATCGCCGACGGTAAAAAGGTATGTATCATATTTGAAGGGCGAGATAGCGCGGGTAAAGACGGAACCATAAAGCGTTTTAGCGAGCATTTAAGTCCTCGCGAGATTCGCATCGTAGCGTTATCAAAACCGTCGAACAAAGATACGATGTCTTGGTATTTTCAAAGATATGTACCGCATCTTCCAAGTGGAGAAGAGATAGTTTTTTTCAACAGAAGCTGGTATAACAGAGCGGGAGTTGAAAAAGTTTTTGGCTTCTGCACAAAAGAGGAGCATAAGCTTTTTATGGAAGAGGTAGGAGATTTTGAGCATTTGCTGACGCGTTCGAAGATGATCTTTTTCAAATATTATCTTGATATTTCAAAAGATGAGCAAAAAAGAAGACTTGACGAGCGAAGAAGAAACCCTCTTAAACAGTGGAAGATAAGTCCTATAGACGAAAAAGCGCAACTGATGTGGGACGAATACTCCAAAGCGAGAGACGAGATGTTCATAAAAACCGATTTTGTCTATGCTCCTTGGACGGTAGTGCATACCGATGACAAAAAAGAGGCGCGTATAAATACTTTAAAGCATTTTCTCTCTCATGTAGAATATGAAAACAAAGATGAGAGTAAGCTGTTTTACGATAACGATGTGGTTTTTGCATTTTCAATGGAAGCTCTCAAAGAGGGTAAGATATTTCCATAAGGAGAAAGAGTATGAAAAAGATAAATAGAATTTTAACCGTTTTCAACGGTTTTGATAGATGTGATGAGCTTTTAAAAAAGAGCGCCGAAATATCAAAAGAGCATGATTGCGGTATAACTTTGATGTTCGTTAGAGAAGAGGCATTGTTTGAGCTGCCTCTTTTTTCGAAAAAAGAAGTCGATATCAATGAGATAAAAAAAGAGATAAAAAGAAGAGCGAAAGAGGAAAAAATAGAAAATCCCGCGATTTTGGTTTATGAAAACGATACTGCCGATAGAGTCGCGTTAGAAGCAAAAAGAGAAGAAGATAGTCTTATTATCACTCTTTATAACGAAAAAATTACTTCATCTATCATAAAAAAAGTAAATACGCCGGTACTTGTACTAAAAAGTGGGTTTCATGAGTATTTAAAATCGGTTTTGGCTGTCGATGTCGTTGAAGGAAAAGATTGTCTTCTTTTTTTACGAAATCTTTTTAAAGGCGTACAGCCGTATCTTTTTCAGGATTTTTTATATTTTCCTATGCCCGTTGTCGATCCGGCGATCGAGCCTTTTGATACGGTAGGCAACGGGATGGAGTATTCGCAGCTTCTTGAGATTCGTAAAGAGGCTTTTTACGAGTTTTGTAAAAAGGCGGGGGTTGAAGGCGAATTTGTTGTCGGCGAAGGGTCTATAGATGAAGATATAAACTCGTTTGCAAAATCAAAAGAGGCGGATTTGATAGTGATTTGCGCAAATGATACCGGCACTATTTTAGCGGATAGTATCCCCGATATTCTTTTAAAAAGCCAAAACGATCTGTTGGTGATTTTTCAAAACAGATGAAAATAGCGACTTTTAATGTCAACTCCATAAGAGCTAGAGAAGAACTGACAATAGAGTGGCTTGAGAAAAAAAATCCTATCGATATACTCTGTCTTCAAGAGTTAAAGTGTGAAGAGACGAAATTTCCCAAAGAGTCGTTTGAACGGCTTGGGTATAAGATAGCCGTAAATTCGCAAAAAAGATACAACGGAGTGGCGATTTGTTCAAAAAGAGGATTTGAAAGAGTAAAGAAAATTTTCGATATACCCGTTTTGGACGAACAAAAGAGGCTTATAGAGGTTCAAATCGGCGATATTATTATTTTAAATATTTATGCTCCTCATGGCGAAAGCGATGAAAATGATCCTAAACATAAATTTAAAATGGATTTTTATGACGCTTTGAAAAAGTATGTAAGCGCTCTTTTGCACATGAACGAAAGAGTTATACTCACCGGTGATATGAATGTAGCGCTTGCGAATATAGATGTTTACGATGCAAAGGTTTTTGAAAATAGAGTGGGTTTTTTAGAGAGTGAAAAGCAAAAGCTTAGAGAGTTGCTAAAAATTGGACTATTTGATTGTTTTAGAGAAAAATATCCGGATAAAAAGGCTTTTACTTGGTGGGATTATAGAACCGCCGCTATCTGGAGAGACGAGGGGATGAGGATAGATTATATTTTATCGAGCGCAAAACTTTTAAAAAAATGTATAGAGATAAATGTCGATTTATGGACAAGAAGAAGACGCTCTCCTACGCCAAGCGATCATGCTCCGCTCGTAGCGGAAATTGCCGACTAATGCTACTCGTACGATTTATTGGATACAATTTCAAAAGATTTAATCCATCGAAGGAGTTTAGATGATTCATCCCCTTGCAGGCAAGAAAGTTTTGCATGAAATGCTGACGGATATCCCGGCGCTTATTTGCGCCTATTATGAATATGATCCGGATTTTAACGATCCTTTGCAAAGAGTGAGTTTTGGAACATCGGGGCATCGTGGAAACGCTTTTAAAAAGAGTTTTAATAAGATGCATATTTTGGCTATCACGCAAGCGGTTTGTGATTACAGGAAGGCTCATGATATAGAAGGAGTTTTATTTATGGGCAGAGATACTCACGCTCTCTCCGCTCCGGCTCAGGATACGGCAATTTCAGTACTCGCGGCAAACAAAGTCGAAACGCTCATCGCCGCGGATAACGAATATACTCCCACTCCTTTGGTTTCGTTTGCGATACTAGAACAAAATAGAATAGACGACAAATATACAAGCGACGGCATAGTTATAACCCCCTCACACAATCCTCCTTCGGACGGAGGATTTAAATACAATCCTCCAAACGGAGGACCCGCCGATACGGCGGTAACAAGTTGGATAGAAGACAGAGCCAACGAGCTTCTGAAAAACGGATGCAAAGATGTAAAAAGCCTTAGTTTTGAAGAGGCTATGAAATCGGGCTTTATAAAAGAGTATGATTTTATATCGCCTTATGTCGAGAAACTTCCCTTTATCATAGATTTAGAAGCTATTCGCAACGCAAAACTTAAAATCGGCGTCGATCCCCTCGGCGGAGCGAGTATAGGGGTGTATAAAAAGATAGAAGAAAAGTATAAAATAGGACTTGATATAGTAAATCCCGTCATCGATCCGACATTCTCTTTTATGACATTAGATCATGACGGAAAAATTAGAATGGATTGTTCATCTTCTTACGCTATGGCGTCTTTGATAGAATTAAAAAATGATTTTGATATAGCTTTTGCAAACGACGCCGACGCCGATAGACATGGAATCGTTACAAAAAGCGGAGGGCTAATGAATCCTAATCACTATTTAGCTTCGGCTATTTGGTATCTTTTTAAACACAGAGAAGAATGGAGGGATGATTTAAAGATAGGCAAGACCTTGGTCTCAAGCAGCATGATCGATCGAGTCGCACACTCTTTAGGAAAAGAGATTTATGAAGTTCCCGTCGGTTTTAAGTGGTTTGCTTTGGGGCTGTTTGATTCCGAGCTGGCGTTTGCGGGAGAAGAGAGCGCGGGAGCTTCGTTTCTGGGCAAAAGAGGCGAAGTATGGACAACGGATAAGGACGGCATAATCATGTGTTTGCTATCGGCTGAAATGCTTGCGACTAGAGGAGAAGATCCTTTTGAGATATATTCGTTTTTACAAACGAGATTTGGAAAATCGTACTATCAGCGAGTCGATGCGCCCGCAACCGCTAAAGAGAAAGAGATTATTAAAAAACTTTCCGCTAGCGATATAGATATAAAAACTCTTGGCGGTGAAAAGATTGAAGCGATTTTTACCAAAGCACCGGGAAATCATGCACAAATCGGAGGATTGAAAATCGTTGCGAAAAACGGCTGGATTGCGATACGACCTTCCGGTACGGAGGATATCTATAAAATATATGCCGAAAGCTTTATTTCCCAACGACATTTAGATACTTTGCTTTTGGAAGCGGGGAAAATAATCGCCGATGTAGTCTCGTAAACTTACTCCTTGTTTTATTTTGTTTTTCTTATTTGATAAAATAATTCAATATATTTAATGTTAAGTTAAGTGTTATATTTTTTATTATATACTTTATGAAATGTGAAAAAACAGGGGGGCGGATGTTAAAAAACGACAGATTCTATTTTTATATATTTACGATATTGATACTTGTACTAAGCGCTTGCGGGGGCGGCGGAAATAAAAAAAACGACAATAGCGATTTAGTTGATAATACTGTAAATGAAAAGTCCATTATCAGTGAAATAGTCGCCTATAATAGCGCCGAAACAGATCCCGATTTCGGCGAGTACGGCGACTGGATAGAGCTTAGAAATGTTAACGATACTCCTTTGGATCTAAGCGGTTACGGATTAAGCGAGACCGGCAAAAAAATTAAGTGGTTTTTCCCTCAACATACGGTTATAGCTCCAGGTGAATATCTAGTAGTATGGGCTGACGATCACAATATAACAAAAAAAGCCATGCATACGAATTTCAAACTGGACGCAAAGGGTGAAAAGGTTGTTTTGTTTGATAATGCCGGCAAGGTGCTAGAGGAGATAAAGTTTAAAGACCAAAGAGAAAATATCTCTTTAGCGGTAAATGAAAACGGAGAGTTCGTTCAAACGGCAACCGTAACAAAAGGCGCAAAAAATATCATAAATGAAAGAGTAGTATCTCAAAAACCGAACTTTTCTCCAGCCGAGGGGGTATATGCGAATCCAATCGAAGTGACTATCACATCTAACAAGGGAAGCGAGATATATTATACGATTGATGGAAGCAAACCTACAATAGAGTCAACCAAATATTCTCAGCCTATTTCGATAAATAGCGATACGACTATAAAAGCTATAGCGATGGACAGCGTAAAGGGAGCGCTTGTTAGCAAGGTAAGCAGCGCCACTTATGTTATCTCATCGACAAGCGTCGTTATAAACGAGTTGATGGCGGATAATAATCAAACGATAAAAGATCCGGATTTTAATAAGTTTTCTGACTGGATAGAGCTCTATAACAAAAGCGACGCCGAAATTCAGCTGGATGGATTTGGACTTAGCGATTCGAAGAAAAAAATTAAATGGCATTTTCCCCCAAATACCAAGATTGCTTCAAAAGGCTATCTTTTAGTCTGGGCGGATGATAAAAACAGTACTACTTCGCTTCATACAAATTTCAAACTTAGTTCCAAGGGAGATTCCGTCGTATTGTTTGATCAAAACGGTAAAATAATAGATTTTGTAGATTTCGACAAGCAAGATACGGATAAATCCCTCTCAAGAAAAGAAGATAACGGTTTTGAAAAAACAGAGCCTACTCCGGGCGTAAAAAACAAGTAAAAAGGGAAAGCGGCTTTATGTATAAGATATTTATTTTTATAAGCGTGACGGTGTTTATCGGTTGTGGAGGCGTATCCACTAAAGAAGGTAATTTCGCAAATAACTCGGATGCGAATATCTCAAAAGTAAATCAACATAAAGAATCCGGAGCAAAAAATACCGACGCGCCCAAAATAGCGTTAAAAGGAAAGGAAGAGATATACCTTTCTAACGGTGAGAAATATATCGAGCTAGGCGCTACGGCTACCGATGCTAGAGGAAATGATATATCAAAATCTATAAAGATAAACTCAAATATCGATTATACTAAAGCGGGTGAATATAGCGTCGTTTATAGCGTAGAAGATCAAAACGGTTTAAGCGCTAGCGTAACAAGAAAAATCTTTATCGAAGATATCGTGTCAAACCCTAGACCTCGCAACGGTTTGACGATAAACGAATTTTTAACCGCAAATACATATACGATATTTGATCCTGATTTTAAACAATTTTCCGATTGGATCGAGCTTTACAATAACGATGACAAAGCAAAAGATATCAGCGGATACTATTTAAGCGATGATGAAAAAGATTTAAAAAGATGGAGAATACCGGATGATACTACAATAAAAGCAAAAAGTTATCTGTTAATCTGGGCGGATAAGAAAGATACTCAAGAAAAAGCTCTTCATACAAATTTTAGTCTAAATGCCGACGGTGAAAGCGTAATTCTTTCAGATCAAAACGCTAAAATAGTCGATAGGATCGATTACGGGAAGCAAAAAAGCGATATTTCGTGTATGAAAATAGGGGATAAACTCTATTATGCTTTACCTACGCCAAAACAGCCAAATAAAAAAGCTCACGGAGAGTTGTGGATTTCAGATAAGCCGCTTTTTTCGCTTGAAGGTACAGTTTATAAAAATACGCAATTTTTAGAGTTGAGAAATGAAAACGGGGGTAAAATATATTATACTAAAGACGGTTCGATTCCAAATGAAAACTCTTTAGTCTATACAAAACCGATAAAAATAGACAAAACAACGATTATTAGAGCTAGATCTCTTGAAAAAGGGAAGTTTTTAAGCAAGATAGTAAACAAAACATATCTCATAAACGAAGATATCTCTTTGCCTGTCGTTTCGTTGGCTATAGATAAAAAATATCTCTATGATGAAGACTACGGAATCTATACCGAAGGTAAACATGAAAATTTCAGACAAGATTGGATGCGTCCTGCCGGTATAGAGTATATAAAAGACGAAAAGTCCAAGTTTAGTGAAAATGTCGGAGTGAGAATATACGGAGGGGGAAGCAGAGTGTATCCTCAAAAATCCCTCTCGATCTTCGCCAAAGACAAATATGGACCAAAATCCATAAAGTATCAACTTTTTCCGGATAAGCCCTTTATAAAAAAAGTTAAAAGTTTTATTTTGAGAAACGGCGGTAACGAGTGGGAGAGAACTATCTTTAAAGATGGAATGACGCATGACATGGTTAGAGAAAATATGGATATCGATTATTTATCGTATCAACCCTCCATAATGTTTTTAAACGGAGAATTTTGGGGTATTCAAAATGTTCGCGAGAAACCAAACGCCGATTATCTTAAAGCAAATCATAATGAAATCGATAAAAAAAATCTAGATATTCTTAGAAATCCCATGAGGGAAACACCGGTAGTGATCGAAGGCGATAGAAAAGCTTATGAGGAACTTTTAGATTTTATCCGTAAAAACGATTTGTCTTTTAATGTCAACTATGAAAAAGTAAAACCGAAAATCGATATCGATGAATACATGAACTATTTGTGTGTAGAGATATATACAGGAAATAACGATTGGCCGGGAAATAATGTAAAATACTGGCGTCAGCGTCCAAACGGAAAATGGCGCTGGGTACTTTTTGATATGGATTTTGGCTTCGACGGATATATGCATAACTCTATAAAAGCCGCCCTTGATGACAATAGCACAAGTGCGGACAATCCTCCTTGGTCAACATTTTTATTTAGAAATCTAATGAAAAACAGTGATTTTAAAAATAGATTTGTCGGGAGGTTTTTATCTCATTTATATACGACATTCGATCCTGACAGGGTTAAGGGTTTTATAACAAAACATATGGATGAAATAGAGCCTTACATACAGAGAAATTATGAAAAATGGAAACAAAAAAATCTACAAGAGTGGAAAACGGAAGTTGATGATAGTCTGTATGATTTCGCGGAAAAAAGACCTGATAAAATTAAACAGTATTTTAAAGAAGTTTTAAATTTAAACGGCAACAATATTTTAACCATAGAGACTCCTCAAAACGGTTTAATCTATTTAGACGGAATTAAAATAGACGATACCTTTAGCGGCGGTTATTTTAACAATTCCAAAGTCACGCTTAAAGCCGTACCTTACGACGGATACAAATTTGTTAGATGGAGCGGGATAAATGCTGGAAATTCGCCTAAAATAGATGTGGTTTTAAATGCTAACGCAAATATAACGGCGGTTTTCGAAGTAAAGTAATTTATTTCGATTCCGTCCTCCCCCCGATCGCTTACCAAAGTCGGTCATATAGTTTTAAAAAGAGTTCTTATGCATAAAATATATATATTTATAGTCTTGGTATTTATTGTCGGTTGCGGCGATACGGTTAAAAAAGATATCGCTAAAGATTTAAACGACAAAAATACTCAAATGAGCGAAAACGACGATGCTAAAGTTAGATTACCTGCAAAACTACCCGTAAACGATACTTCACCGCCCGTTGTAACATTAAAAGGATCGAAGGAAGTTTTATTAAATATCGCGCAAGAGTATAAAGATCCAGGTGTTGTCGCTATGGATGATGTAGATGGAGATATAACGCCAAGAGTGCAAAAAACGAGCGATTTGAATATTAACAAAGCCGGAATATATAAGATAACTTATCAAGTA
>JALWKJ010000179.1 GCA_027081495.1 Campylobacterales bacterium
GTTTGCGCACCAAGCAGTGTGGCGCACAGCAGTAGTAAAACGGCTTTTGTCATTGTTTACTTCCTCTGTTTTTGATTAGTTTGAGTGTGATCGGGTCGAAATAGTAGTGTGCGTTTTTGCTTCGTCCCAGATAGTATCCTTTGCAGTTGCGGATAATAAACTCGATTTTTTTTATCTGCAGTGCTTTGTAACTGTTTTGAATCTTTTTGAGCGCTTCTTCTGTCGTATGAGGAAGGCTCGCTTCACTCTTTTTTTCAAGCTGTTTTTTCATCTTCGCTCTTGAAAGCATCGTTGCGCCAAGAGTGTTGGAGTAGCGCATCTTGATGCACTCTCTGGGAGCGATTTGCATCGATGAATCATTTGCTACGAGTGATAGCGTGACGATAGACAATAGTAATAAATAGCGCATATATATACCTCCGGATTGGAATTTTTTGATCTAATAAAGGGGAAAAAAGATATTTATGCTATAGGAGGTCGATAGAGTGTATGTAAGAGATTAAACGGATTAAAAGTCGGAGTGTAATTTTGTACAAATGTTTTACAGATAGTGTCATTGAACGAAATAATATCGGCATATTCGGCGCCGATGAAGCATTCGTGAAGATGATGATGCAGTTTGGAAACATCGCACATCATATCCGTATCAATATGTCCGCTTTCCAAAAAAACAAGTTCCGTCTGCGTATCGTTATCGATTTGACCGATGATATAGTCATGTACTACGATAAAGACAAACGCGGAAAGTAAAAGTGTCAATATAAATTTTTTCATGATCTCTATTATATAGTTATATAAATCAATTATTGCTTAATAAATATTTTCTTACAAGGAATATTATTGCTTACTTGGTTATCGTTTTTCTAAATAAAAACAGAATTTAACACCATATAAGAAGATAATCCACGAAAGATATATCCATATAAGAAAAAACATGATAGTGCTAAACGATCCGTAAAGCGTCGTATATGTCTTGTTTAAAGTTACATAATATACAAAAAGGACTTTTGAGATATACCATATAAACGATGCGAAAAAGGAACTAAGAAGCGCGTATTTTGAATTGATTTTTCTGTTTGGCGAAATTTTATAGATAATAAAAAAGAGCAGCCAAATAATAAGATACGACGATATCGATAAAATATTTATCCAGTGGGTATATTCTATACTTTGAAAAATGAGATTCGCTTTGATCGTCAAAAAAAACGATAGAGCAACGCCGACGGGCATCAGGACGAGAAGTACGAGATAGATAGAAATGGAGTGAAAAAAGCGTCTTGGAGCGATACCGTAAATTTTATTTACCACATATTCGAAATCATCAAAAAACATAACCGAAACATAGAGCACAAACGCCGCGCCGAGTAGTCCCATTTTATACGCATTTTGCATAAAGGCGTTAATATTCGACTCTATATACTCTCTTTGAATCGGAATAATGGCGCTGAAGATAAAGTCTTTCATATGTTGTAGATATGGATTGAACACATCCAGATGAACAAAAAGATAAAAAGAGATAAGAAGTACCGGAATAAGCGCTAAGATAGTGTGAAAACTTAAAGAAGAGGCGTAATGTAGAAGATTGTGGTCTATAAAAAAGTTTTTTAACGCCTTCTTATCGATTTTCAAAAATCAATCTCCGTCATCTAGCGCCATTTTCCCCGGATTTAAGATGTTGTTTGGATCAAACGCTCTTTTGATCGAGCGAAAGAGATCCAACTCTTGCTTGCTAAAGGCTATATTCATAAAAGGAGCTTTGCTAAGACCGATTCCGTGTTCGCCGCTTAGGGTTCCTCCTAGATCAACCGTGATTTTAAAAATCTCCACTATAGCTTCATGACCGATTTTCAGCTCTTTCTCACTAGAAGCGTCAACCATGACATTTGTGTGTACATTTCCGTCGCCCGTATGTCCGAAGCAGGGGATTTTTAAATTGTATTTTTTTGAAACTTCATCGATTTTCGCAAGCAGGGAGGGGAGTTTCGATCTTGGAACGGTGATATCTTCGTTTAATTTTTTTGAGCCGTAGATGGTTATCGATTGGCTGGCGTTTCGTCTGGCAAACCAAAGATCGGCGGCTTCATTTTGGTCTTTTGCGATTTTAAAATCGCCGCATCCGTTTGCCTTAAAGATTTTTTCTATCTCTTTAAGCTGCATATCAAGATCTATCTCCAAATTTCCGTCAACATCCGTTACCAAAAGAGCTCCCGCATCCGTAGGCAAGCCTTTTTGAAACTTTTGCTCGACCGCTTTTATTGTTAGATTATCCAAAAATTCCATCGCTACCGGCGTTATACCCGCCGCAAAAGTTTTATAAACCGCGTTCATCGCATCCTCTACCGACGGGAAAATGCCCATAGCCGTTTTGGTCAGTTTCGGTTTTGCAATGAGTTTGAGAGTGATTTGTGTTATAACCGCCAGCGTGCCCTCGCTTGCTACGAGTATGCCCGAAAGGTTGTAACCCGCTACATCTTTAATAGTTTTTTTACCGGCTCTAATGATCTCTCCGTTTGCGAGCACGGCGCGAAGCGCTAGAACATAATCTTTCGTTATTCCGTATTTGCTCGCTCTCATACCGCCGGCGTTTTCGGCTACATTTCCACCCAAAGTCGTATAGTCTTGACTGGCGGGATCGGGTGGATAGAAAAGTCCGACATCACTCGCCGCTTTTTGAAGATCCATATTTATGACGCCAGGCTGAACGACCGCTAGCATATTATCCATATCTATTTCAAGGATTTTGTTCATGTGTTTTTCAAAACAAAGAACGATACCGCCGTTTTTGGGAAGAGCTCCTCCGGTAAATCCGCTGCCCGCGCCGCGTGGAGTCACTACGATACGATGTTCGTTGCAATATCTAAGGATTTTGCATACATCATCTTCCGATCTTGGAAAAAGTACCGCGTCGGGTTCATATCTCAGTTTTGTCGCGTCGTAGGAATAGGCTATCATATGAGCTTTGTCGTCATAAGCGTTATCTTTTCCTACTATGTCGTAAAACGAATTTAAATGTTTTTTTTCAAGCACTATTTTATCCCCAGAAGTTTTTTATAATAGCGTACATAATCGCCTATATCTTTTTCTCCCAAAATACCGCCGAGAGAATTTTTGATATTTAAGACTCTGGTGTAAAAAGGTTTTTGGGTCGTATTTGCA
>JALWKJ010000180.1 GCA_027081495.1 Campylobacterales bacterium
GATTTTACCGGTTTGTTATGAAACAGAAGAAATAAAAAGTGATCTAATTGTAGTAAAAAATTATATGTTTTGTCAAGTATTTTCATAAAAAACTGATTCCTAATCAATAATCGACTATAATTTAGCGTTAAAATATACAGGGGTGAGTGTGGAAAAAATTATATGCGATCACTGTCGTCTCGAATTTCATAAAGATGTAATGATCATAGAAGAGATAGATGATAAAAAGAGATATTTTTGCTGCAAAGGATGTCAAGGGGTTTATCATCTTCTTAAATCACAAGGTCTTGATAACTTTTACGATAAAGTCGGTACGACAAAACTTGAGCCCGTTGTCGGCGGTCGCGGAGATTTGTCGAAGTTTGATTCGGACGGTTTTATAAAAAAGTATGTCAAAGAAGTTGACGGACTTTATGAAGTTGGTCTGATTATAGAAGGTATTCACTGTTCGGCTTGCGTTTGGCTTAATGAAAAAGTTTTGTATAAAAGCGATGGAATTATAGAAGCGAATATAAACTATACCAACCATAAAGCAAAAATAGTCTGGGATCCTGAAATACTCAACCTCTCGGATATCATACAAAAGATACAGTCGATCGGTTATAACGCATATGCGTATGACGCATCGCTCCAGGAAGAGAGGATAAATAGAGTTAGAAAAGATTATTACGCGAGACTGCTAGTGGGGATATTCGCCACTATGAATATCATGTGGATCGCGATTGCGCAGTATATCGGATATTTTAGCGGTATGAGAAGCGAATATAAAGATATTTTAAATATAGCGGAATTTATTTTGGCTACTCCCACTCTTTTTTATACCGGTTGGGTTTTTTTCAAGGGCGCGTATTACGGACTTAAAAACCGTTTTATAAATATGGACTATCTAGTCGCTACCGGCGCTTCGCTGGCGTATGTTTATTCGATTTACGCCATGATAAGCGCTAAAGGGGAAGTCTATTTTGATTCCGTAACCATGATCGTGACATTTATATTTATAGGAAAATATCTTGAAGTTTTAAGTAAAAAAAGAGCGGTCGATACGCTTGATTCGATGACGGGCGCCATACCTTCCGAAGTCACTTTGGTAAAAAACGGAAAAAAGAGTTTAATAAGCGTAGAGGAGATCAAAGAGGGAGATATAATAGAAGTAAAACCGGGCGAAAAAATCGTTATTGACGGCATAATAATAGATTCACGGGGAAGTTTCGACGAGTCGAGTCTAAGCGGCGAATCGATTCCGGTTTTTAAAAAAGAGGGCGACGAGATCATTAGCGCGACCATATGTCTTGATAGCGTCATTAGGTATAAAGCGACAAAATCTTTTGAAAACTCTATGCTAAGTACGATAGTTACGCTGCTGGAAGAGTCTGTTACGAAAAAGCCGAAGATTGAAAAAATAGCCAATGAAATATCGGGTTACTTTTCTATAACGATTTTGACGGCGGCTTTGATTACATTTGCGGGATGGTATTTTTTTGAAGGAAGTTTTGAAAAGGCTCTTATCGTTTCGATTTCGGTAATTGTTATAGCGTGTCCTTGCGCACTTTCTCTTGCGACTCCCGTAGCTACGCTGGTTGGACTGGGAGAGGGCGCAAAAAGAGGGATTTTGTTTAAAGAAGCCGGTTTTTTGGAGAGTATGGCAAAAAGCGATCTTCTTCTGCTCGATAAAACGGGAACGATAACGGAAGGTATGCCCAAAGTAGTAAAATTTATAAAACTCAAAGAGTTTGATATAAATCTGCTGTATTCGCTTGTTTTAAGTTCGAATCATCCGGTAAGCAAAGGTGTAAAAAGATACCTGGAAGAGAATTTCAACAATCTTTTGGAGTATAAATTAGACGATATCAAAAATATCGAAGCACGCGGTATTAGCGCAAAATATAAAAGTTCGACGCTTTTTGGAGGAAGCGCGGCTTTGATGAAAGAAGAGGGTATAAATGTCGATCCAAAAGAAGAGTACTCTTTGTTCGCTTTTTCGTACGAGGGAGAACTCTTTTCATATATATACCTTGAGGATAGACCAAAATATGGGGCGAAGGAGGCGATAGAAGAGATAAAAAACATGGGAGTCGAAGTGATTATGTTAACAGGCGACAATAGCGTTGTAGCCGAAAAAATAGCCAAAGAAGTCGGAATCGATAAAGTCTATTCGAATCTTTATCCGAAGCAAAAAGCAAAAATAGTAGATGATTATCATGAACAAAAAAGAGTTGTCATAATGGCGGGAGACGGCATAAACGACGCCCTTGCGCTTTCAAAAAGCGATATCGCCATCGCTATGGGAAGTGGAGCCGATATATCCGTCGAGGTTAGCGATGTGGTGCTTTTGGACGATAAAATTACATCTTTAGCGGATGCCCTTAAACTCTCAAAAGCCACTTATAAAAACATAAAACAAAACCTTTTACTTTCACTTAGCTATAATCTCTTTACGATACCGTTGGCGATCGCGGGATATGTCATGCCTCTTGTCGCCGCGTTGTCTATGTCGCTTAGCTCTTTGTTGGTTGTCGCGAATTCGCTGAGAATCAAGAGCGTATTTAAAAATAAAACAGGATACTATAAAAATGGATAGCAGCGTATTGACTTTAATGCTGGGAATCTCGACATTTCTAGGAGCTCTTGGTTTGGGGGCTCTTTTGTGGGGATTGAAAACAGGGCAGTTTAACGATCAAAAAAGATTTTTGGATAGTGTGCATTTTGATAACGAAGACGATCTTCGAGACGCGGCTTTAATGCAAAAAAAACAAAAAGAGTTAAATAAAAAGAGAAAAAAAGAGTATCGTCCGCCTGATTGATTTTAAATGGGTCTGATTAAGCAAAGCTTAATTTTGTAAAATTAAATATCTTGCCATTCTTTAAGGCTATGATTATAGTTCTCTCTCTATTTTGAGGCACTCCAAAATCTTTCGCATTTAGAACACTCCAAGATACAGTGTATCCAATTTCCTCTAAACTGTTTATTACAACCTGAATTGTTCTACCTTTGTCATGACTTTTAAAATTCTTCACATTTTCCAATACTATTGCTTTAGGTCTATGATGTTTTGCAATCCTTAAAATATCAAAAAATAATGTTCCTCTGGTATCCTCGAATCCCTTTTTTGAACCTGCTATACTA
>JALWKJ010000181.1 GCA_027081495.1 Campylobacterales bacterium
TTATATTTTAATCGAGTTCTCTGAAAAATGATGTTTCTCTCAAACGGCTTCACGGCGGGTCCCCAAAATTTGTCCCAAATTTTGACCCTGCCGCTGTAGATGTTGTTCGAGAATCATATTTTTCAGTGAACTCTATTATTTTGTTTAAATTTTATTAAATATATTTAAGTTATAATCACATACCATAGATGCAAGGATATTGTTGTGACTCTTGATATTTACCAAATCGACGCTTTTGCGGATCAAGTTTTTAAAGGCAATCCCGCCATTGTCTGTCCTCTTAACAAGTGGCTTGACGATTCGATAATGCAAAAAATCGCCTCTGAAAACAATGCGAGTGAAACCGCCTTTTTTGTAAAAGAAAATAGTCGCTACAACATTAGATGGTTTTCACCGACAAAAGAGGTCGAGTTATGCGGTCATGCGACATTGGCGTCCGCATATGTGATTTTTAATTTTCTTGAACCCGCTATCGATCGTGTCGTATTTGATTCTATCACGGGAGAGATCGAAGTTCAAAAAAACGGTGAATTTTTATCATTGACGCTCAAAGCGAAAATGCCTGTTGCCGACGACGAATATCACACGCTTTTTAACGCAACGATAGGCGAAGAGCCTCTTAAAGTATTAAAAGGACTCGATTATATACTCATATACGAAAACGAAGAGATCATAAAAAATATCAAACCGAGATTCGACGCGCTAAAGAGTCTTGATCTTCGCGGAATCTGCATCAGCGCAAAAGGCGACGAGAAAGATTTCGTTTTTAGATTTTTCGCTCCTAAACTCGGAGTAAATGAAGATTTTATAACCGGTTCGGCATATGCTTCTTTAGCTCCTTTTTGGTCTAAAGTGCTAAATAAAGAGATACTTACATCAAAACAACTTTCACAAAGAGGCAGCGATATAACTTGTAAACTTTTAGAAGGTGGGGAAAAAGTCTCCATTACAGGCAAAGCTTCCCTCTATTTCAAAGGAGAAATTTATCTGCCGATTTAAGAGCTAAGATACTTCTCCTCATCCAACAATACTTTATATATCTTAACAAACGATATAAAAAATGTCGTAATGGCCGGCCCTATTATAACACCCCAAAAACCGAATGTCGTAAGCCCCGCGATTATAGAGAAAAATATTATCAAAGGATTGATCTTTGACGGAGATTTTATCATCAGATGATTTATCCAATTAATAATAATAGGTTTTATAAAAGTATCGGCAACAACGGATATAACCAAAATAGAATACAACGCTATCACCCAAGCGCCCACGCTGTCGCCGGTTGTGAAGTGATAAATACTCAAAGGAAGCCACATTAAAGCCCCTCCGATTATAGGCACAAGCGATGCGAAACCGTACAATATGCCAAGAAGCAGTCCGTCATACCCGTATATAGTCGATATCAAGGCAAATAGCGCGCCCTCGAATATAGCGGTAACAAGGGTAGAGTAAAAAACGATATTCATGACATTCGAGATTTCTTGAAAAAAAGCGCTATTTTGATCAAACGGTAAAATTCCTTTTAAAAATCTCACAAGATCTCTGCCGTAATAATTGGCAAAAAAATAGAAAATCAAGATCATGATCATATCTTTAAGAAAATCCGCGCTGCTTTTTAAAATCACCGTCGTATATTTAAGAATACTCTTTGTGATCTCCTTGGCGTCAATACCGTCTAAAAACTCTTGAATCTGAGGTTTGATAGGTCCTAGAAAATCCGGGATCTTAAGATGATTTTTAACATTTACCATTTTATCGACTACCGACGCGTCAAAATGCTGCATAGTCGAAGAGAGAGAATTGAGCGCATATACGATCGGTGCAAAAAATAAAAGTCCCAGCACCAGCGTAAGTATTACCGATTTTGCCAATTTGTTTTTTACATAATTTCCAAGCGAAATATTTAAATTACTCGTCGCTAAAGCAAGCAAAGACGCAATATAAAGCGGCATCCAAAAAGGTCTATAAAGATACCACACCCAATAAAGAACAAAAAGAAACAATCCAAGAAGAAAATATTTTCTATTCATATAAATTACCGCCCTCATGATCAAACAATGAAGGTTTTCGCTTTTGAGTCAACCTGAAAAGATCATATGTCTTTGGCGTCGCGATTCTTCCCCTTGCCGTTTTCTCGATATATCCGTTGGCGATAAGATACGGTTCTATTACATCCTCGATAGTTCCTTCATCTTCGCTAAGAGTCGCCGCGATAGTGCCAAGCCCCAAAGGCTTACTCTTCGCCTCGATAAGAAGTTCCAAAAATTTTATATCCATTTCATCAAAGCCCAGCTCATCTACCCCGAGCTCATCAAGAGCGTAACGCGCTCTTTTTTGAGATATCTCTTTTTCATCCGCAACTTCCGCATAGTCGCGAATTCTTTTTAAAAGCCGCAATGCGATTCTCGGAGTTCCCCTGCTTCTTGCCGCGGTTTCTATACAAGCGTCGTCTCCCGCCAAACATCCTAATTTGTAAGACGCTTTTTTTATAATCTTCGCCAACTCTTCATGCGTATAAAACTGCAAACGAAAATGCATTCCGAAACGATCTCTAAGAGGAGAAGAGATCATACCCGCTCTAGTCGTAGCGCCTATAAGCGTAAAACGGGGTAAATCAAGCTTGATCGTCTGCGCCGCGGGACCGCTTCCTATAATGATATCCAATCTATAATCTTCCATCGCAGGATAAAGTATCTCCTCTATCGCCGGTGAAAGTCTATGAATTTCATCTATAAAAAGTATGTCGCCCTCTTCAAGATTTGTAAGTATCGCCGCGAGATCTCCGCTTTTTTCGATCATAGGCGCGGCCGTTGTTTTTATATTTGCGCTCATTTCATTTGCGATAATATTCGCCAAAGTCGTTTTTCCAAGCCCCGGAGGTCCAAAAAAAAGCACATGATCTAGGGCTTCATCTCTTTTTCGAGCCGCTTTTATAAAAACCTGTAAATTTTTTTTTATCTTTTCCTGTCCGATATATTCATCCCACCCCGAAGGTCTCAGGCTAATCTCATAATCTTTTTCGAGGTCAAGTTTTTCAACTTCTACTATTCTTTGCATCAGTATGTATGCTCTCTGTCTGGAAATTCTCTTTTTTTAACTTCACTCGCGTATTTAAAAAGAGCTTCGCGGATCAATTTCGCACCGGACATATACTCTTTTACGAACTTGGGCTTAAAATCTTCAAAAAATCCAAACGCATCGCTCCAAACGAGAACTTGACCGTCCGTATGAACCCCGGCTCCTATGCCGATGGTAGGAATTTTAACGGCTTTTGTTATAGCTTTTGCGGCTTCGCTTTTTACGCCTTCAACGACTATGGCAAAAGCCCCGGCTTTTTCGATCGCCAAAGCATCTTCAATGAGAGAATTTACGCTTTGAGTATCTTTGCCTTTTACGCGATAACCGCCCTCGCTTCTGACAAACTGAGGCATTAAACCGATATGTCCCATAACTGCTATCGAATTTTCACACAATCTCTTTATAATATTCGCCCGCTCTTTTCCTCCTTCTATCTTTACCGCATGAGCATCGGTTTTTCTGTAAACATCGACGGCGTTTTTTAACGCTATATCTTCATTCGTATATGAACCAAAAGGCATATCAAGTACGATTAAAGCCGATTTTGCGCCGCTGCATACCGCTTTTGTATGATAAATCATGATCTCCATATTTGCGCTAAGCGTATCGTTTTTGCCCATAAAACTCATATTTAAACTATCGCCTACTAATATAATATCTACCGATTCGTCAAATATTTTGGCAAAAAGCGCATCATATGCCGTTATCATAACTATCGGCTCGATCGACTTCATACTCTTGATCGTCGAAATCGTAACTTTACTTCTTTCCTTAGGCGTTTGAATACTCAAATCTCTCTCCTGATGCAACTTAAATGATTTTACCAAAAAATTTGTTATAATTACAATTTTATAACAAATTGAAATATTACGGAGTCTATTTTTTTGAAAAAACTTGTCGCATACATAACTACGGCTCTGCCCGATCCCGATTTTACCGAAGACGCGGCGCTCGCCCTCAAAGAGGCGGGCGTAGATACGCTTGAGCTGGGCGTGCCCTTTTCAGATCCAGTGGCCGACGGTCCGATCATCGAAGAAGCAAACCTGAAATCTCTTCAAAACGGTTTCAAAATGAAACAACTTATCACCGTTTCAAAAGTTATCGCAAAAGAGATAGATACTATATGGATGGGATATTTTAATCCTTTTTACCACAGAGGTATAGAAAAGATAACAAAAGAGGCCAAAAATCTCGGGATAAGCGGTTTTATCATTCCCGATCTCCCGCATGAAGAAGCCCTCGCATATAAAAAACATTTTGTAGAAAATGAACTCGCACTCATCGATTTCGTAGCTCCTACCGACTCGAAAGAGCGTATAAAAACCATCGCTAAAAATGCCGAAAAATTCATATATCTTGTCGCATATACCGGAATTACGGGCTCCGGTAAACAAGAAAACTTAACTGCCGTTATAGAAGATATCAGAGATACTACAAAGACGGAAATTTTTATCGGATTTGGCGTAAATGAAAAAACGGCAAAACAAAAAGCTCGTAATGTTGACGGCGTGATTGTAGGAAGCGCTTTTGTTTCGATTATTCTCGACGCGTCGCTATCATATACGGAAAAAATTGAAAAAATGCAAGATTTAGCAAAAAAAATCAAAGAAGAGATCAATAATTAATTATTTTTTTTAAATTGCCGATATTAAGATATTAAAAATAAACTATATTAAAATCGGAGCGGCATGAAATTACGGGAGATATTAACAAGCAACTTTCATTTTTCTGAAAATGAAGCTCTCCTTAAATACCGCTTCAAACTTATAAACTCCATGTTTCTTGCCGGAATTTTATTTGCTACTATAGCGGGTATTTTACGATTTTTTATGGGAGATTATAGCGCCGGAATACTGGATTTTACGATGGTGCTCTCTTTTTCGATAAGCTTTTTTTATCTAAGAAGCGATAAAAAAGTTTTTGATTTAGTTTCCTCAATGCAAATGGCTATAGTATTTGTACTTTTCACTTTTATCACCGTCGCTTTGAAAGACGATCATACTAAACTTTTATGGTATGCCTTGGCGATAACGGTAACATATATGTTAAAAGGCATAAAAGCCGGATCGCTAATGACCGCCGCTACTATTTTAACGCTGACGGTTTTGTATATTATTCCCGCGATCGATCTTAGCATGCGCCCCGGAGAGCTTGTGATCTCATTTTTATTTTATATAACGCTTTCCGTTTTTATCGCTTTTTCCGTTATACAACAACAGATGAGTCTAAATAATGTTCAACAGGCAAATTCAAAAATAAAAAAGCAGCAACTCTATCTGCATAAACAGTTAAGAACGAACCCGTCAACAAATCTGCCAAATACGCTTGCGTTAAAAGAGCGTTTATCCGTTACTAAATGTTCGGTCGCTCTTGTCAATCTTAAAATTGACGACTTTACGCAAATATCGAATATATTCGGTCATGAAAAAGCTATGAGTCTCACGACGGAGATCGCAAAAATACTACGAAGATTTGAAAACGATCACATCAATCTTTTTCATAGCGAACCGGAACAATTCTCTTTTTTGATAAAAAAATATGAAAAAAACAGCGATGTTCATCTCGCAAAAACGATAAAGACATTTTTTGAAAACAGATCAATCATCGTCCAAGAGTTGGAAATATCCATATCTTTTTCTATCGGTATCGCTAGAGGAGATAAACAAAAACTGATTGTTCATGCAAATGCCGCGCTTCATGAAGCTATAGAAGAGGGTACAAACAACCTCAAAGTATTTAAACTAGATGAAAAAAAAGAGGCTCAACAAAAAAACAATCTTTACTGGAACAGTAAAATCAAAGAGGTTATAACGCAAGGAAATCTAAGAGTCTATTATCAGCCTATCGTAAACAATAAAAACGGACAAATAGATAAATACGAGTGTCTTATTCGCGCTATCGACAACGATAAAGTGATTCCTCCTTTTTTCTTCCTGCAAGCGGCAAAATCCAGAGGGATGTTACCCAACATCACAAAAATAGTCATAGAAGAGAGTTTCAAAATATTTTCGGCAAATAATTTAAAATTTTCCATAAATATAACCGATGATGATTTAAAGCATAACTATTTAACAAGATTTTTAAAAAAAATGAGCAAAATGTACAATATTTCTCCAAACAGAGTTTATCTGGAAGTTTTGGAAAATATAACCTCGGCAAAATCATACGATGCCGTAAAACAGTTTGAAGCCCTTAAAAATGCGGGCTATCAGATCGCGATAGACGACTTTGGCACGGAAGCGTCCAACTTCAGTCGTCTAATGACTCTCGATGCGGATATCATAAAAATAGACGGTCAATTTATCAAAAACCTAGATACTAACGCCAATAGCGTTAAAATCGTAGAAACGATAGTCTCTTTAGCAAAAAAGCTGGAAGTAGAGACCGTCGCCGAGTTTGTTCATAGTGAAGAGATATACGAAATCGTTAGAAAACTCGGTGTCGATTACTCGCAAGGATATTATTTTTCCCCGCCATTACCGCAGATTCAAGTTAGCTCAAAGCATCATGTAGTTGCGTAACAATATAAAAATTTTATACCGTTTTTTATAAACACTATTTATGAAATAACTCTTTTTGTCGATTTATTATCAAACACAATTAAAGGATAACTTCACAATGAAACAAAAATACAGACTTGTAACAAGAAGCGATATGGATGGACTGGTATGCGCCGTGCTGTTAAAACATCTCGATATGATCGACGATATAAAATTTGTCCACCCAAAAGATATGCAAGACGGATTGATAGAGATAACAAATAACGACATCACGACAAACCTTCCGTATGTAAAAGATGCATATATATCCTTTGATCATCATTTAAGCGAAACGATCAGAAACGAAAAACATAAAAATCATATAATCGATCCAAGCGCCCCCTCCGCCGCCGAAGTGGTTTATAACTACTATGGAGGAAAAGAGGTTTTTCCAAAACATTTTATTCCCATGATGAAAGCCGCAAACAAAGCCGACTCGGCACAGTTTTCAAAAGAAGACATATTGGATCCAAAAGGGTGGGATCTGCTTAGCTTTCTTATGGATTCAAGAACGGGTCTTGGTCGCTTCAGAAATTTTAGAATCTCAAATTACAATCTCATGATGAATCTAATAGACGCGTGCAAAGATCAAAATATCGATGAAATTTTGACACTACCCGATGTAGTACAGAGGATAGAACTTTATAACAAATATAAAGAAGAGTTTATAGATCAGATTAAAAGATGTTCAACTGTTTACGACAATGTCGTACTTCTTGATCTAACAGGCGAAGATATTATCTACCCGGGAAATCGCTTTATGATTTACGCGCTTTTTCCGCAAGTAACCGTTTCTATACATAAAATATGGGGATTTCAAAAACAAAATACCGTATTTGCGGTCGGAAAATCTATTATCAATAAAACTTCAAAAGCAAACATCGGAGATATCATGCTTCACTACAACGGCGGCGGGCATATGGCGGCGGGAACTTGTCAGGTACCTCATGAGAGCGCCGATGCCGTACTTGAGGATATCATAGAGAAACTAAGAGAGCCGGTAGTTTGCGAGGCTTGACAAAAATGAAAAAAAGTGATATATTTAAATCGTATTGAAATCCGGTGCATACGCATCGGCTTGCGGGAGTGACCTGGCTTTCGACAGGAGCGGGTTGGAACTGATTGCATGTAGTCTTTGAAAGACTTAAAACTATCTCGTTAAATATAAACGCAAACAATACAAATTATAGACCTGCGCTCGCTGTAGCGTAAGAGACACTAAGTCCGGTCAGTTATATGCACCATCTCCGGCTGCTTGAGACGCATATAGCTTCATATAAAACAAAATGCAGCTTGGAAAGTAAGCTCGCTCAAACTTGCTTTCGACTTCTTTGGGCTATGGATAAAGCCGGCCGGCGGGCGAAGGGTAGGCTTTATCGACAACAAACTTCGCCGCTAAGCATGTAGAGATCAGTTTTGGAACCTGCTTGTGGACTGGGGTTCGATTCCCCACACTTCCACCAATAAACAATCTAACACCTTCTAATAAAACCCCTGAATATACGAGTTTTAAAGCCAATTTACACTCTAAGTCAATCTAACTTAAATCAATAGTTTCTAAGAATTTAAGGGATACTAGCTATAATCTCAACACATCCTTATTACTCCACCAATAAATAATCTGAATTATCAATACAGTGATTTTGTTCATAATCAAGGCAGTTTTTTGAAGGTGTAACCGTAGTTACATCGAAAGAAACTAATGAAGAGTATGGACAAAATCACCGCATCAAAAATTAAGAATATTTGTTGGTGCGGTGATAAGTTAAAAGTAAAACTTAACGCTATTAATGAATCCCATATTTACCTATGCTTACTTTGTCAGGATACAAATTTATGCTAAAATAACCTCTTAATATACAGGAGTCCCTCATGATAAGAGAAATTGTCAGACCCAAAGATAACAAGTTAACGATCAATCTTCCACAAGAATATGTCGGCGAAGAAATAGAATATATAATTTTCCCAATAAAAAAACATAAACCTGAAAAAGATGTAAAAGAAAAAAATATGGATATCGGCTCACTTGGAGGTTCGTTGAAACAATATGCAAATGCTCAAAAAGCAGAGCTGGAAAATAAAGCCTGGGAACTTCATGTAATGGATAAATATTCAAAATGATTGTATTGGATGCAAACTATATTTTAAGGTTTTTGCTAAACGACAATGAAGCTATGTATGAAATATCAAAAAACACTATCATTTCAAATGAATGTTTCATAGATAATGAAGTATTTGCCGAGGTTGTTTTTGTTTTATTGAAAGTTTATAAAGTTCCAAAATCAGATATTAGAACTACTTTAGAAAAATTTATATCTTTTAATAATATCCTGTTCAATAGTAAAGAGACCATTATTGGTGCATTAAAAATATTTGATGAAAAAAACCTTGATTTTGTAGATGCGATATTATGTATAAAATCCCAAAAATATATTGTAAAAACTTTTGATAAAAAACTGAACAAATGTATTGAAAACTATAAATAAATCCGGGAAATAAGTTATGCAATGTAAAGTTTTATGAAAGTGGAGATTATGGGGTTTCTTTATTTTTCTTATTGACATTTCTTGCCTCCGGACTTGGTGTGGGCATCAATTTCCAGGAGATAAATAGTATAAAGAGAGGATTGTAGCTATAGAGTTTATTATGTATATGTTACCGATTGGACTTTTAACAGTTTTTGTTATAGGTTATTTTGCAGTGAAAAATAAGTGGAAGATAGCAGACTTTTTTTAAATCGCTCAGGCTTATCGAGACGGATGGTCGTAATGGATTTTGAAGAAGCAAAAGCGCTGTTTCACGATAAGACAGTCGTCATCGAGAAGAAAATCTATGAGCAAAATCACACCTGAACATAATGAAAAATTATATAAAGATAGATGAAAATCTTTGCCGATAAGTTTGACAAAATAAACTAAATGATACAATACTCTTATAGTAAAATATACCAAAGGTTGTTTTATGTATAAACAAAAAATTTCAAAAGAGTTTTTTTGAAAAAAAGCATATCCGTTTTACTTACTATTTTAATGATTTCCTCATGCGGTTCGTCCAATAGCGCAAAAAATAAAACCGATCTTGAAAATTTAAATTATTACATTCCAAAACCGCTCACTTCTTACAATATAGTTCTCGGCGAAGATAAAATTCCGGATTCATATGACGCCGAGATTGTAGAACTCGACTCGGTTGACGCTCCAAAAAAATTGATTGACGAGCTTTTTAAAAAAGGCAAAAAAGTATTTGCGTATGTTTCGGTCGGCTCTTGGGAAAACTACAGAGACGATAAAGATGATTTTCCAAAAGATATCATCGGAAAAACTTACCCCGGCTGGGAAGACGAGAAATTTTTAAACATAAAAGCGATCGACAAATTAAAACCTATTATGAAAAAGAGATTTGACGATATTTACAAAAAAGGTTTTATAGGGGTCGAAGCCGACAATCTTGATATCTATACCGCCGATATCGGCAAAAACGGCACCGGTTTTCATATATCTTTAAAAGATACGAAAAAGTACGCCGATTTTCTCATAAAACTCTCTCATGACAGAAATCTCAGTATCGGACAAAAAAACGCGCCCGAATTTACGGAAGCTTACGGTGATCTTTTCGACTGGGCTTTACTTGAAGACGCGTTTCATGAAGGGTTTGCGGATAAATTTGAAATCTATACGAAAAATAAAAAAGCGGTTTTTGCCATAGAGTACCTTGACAATACCTCAAAAGATAAATTTTTAAAAGAGGTATGCCCAAAAGCGAAAAAACTTAAATTTACCGCTATTTTAAAAAATAGAAGTTTAGACGCATTAGAATATAAATGTCCGAAATAGTTTATCAAATCGATAGAAAGATATCCAGAAAAAACACTTACATAGCAATCAAAAACGACGCCACGATACTCATAAAAACAAATTTTTTCGTCACTAAAAAAAGTATTGATCTTTTTGTAGAAAAAAAGATGGACTGGATACTAAAACATCAAAACAATATTTTAAAAAGAAAACAAACGCTCGAAAACGGCGTATATATCTTGGGAGTTTTACATAAAAATTGCACTTACACGAAAGAGGAGCTTGAAAATATATATGAACAAAAGGCGAAGGAGTTTATATTGAATTTTATAGATATCCATAGCAAAAGAATGCAGCTTTTTCCAAATAAAATCAGCTTTCGCAAAAATAAAACCAGATGGGGGAGTTGCAGCGCAAAAAACAATCTATCCTTTAACATCTATCTCGCCAAAACTCCCGTCGAATTTATTGAATATGTAACGATTCATGAACTAGCGCATATTCGTCATAAAAACCACTCAAAAGAGTTTTGGCGATTTGTCGAAAGTTTCCTTCCCGATTATAAGCGTCGCAAAGCTATAGTTAAAAACGGATATTATCTATAAAATACTTTTTATCGTCTCCTCTTCTCCCTTTATAAGTTTCGCGTTGTACTTCGTAGTTTCATTTAAAGAGGGCGTATAGTACGCTTCCCTAACACGATCTTTTATCCATTGATACTCCGCCCAGTTGCCGCCGTTTGATTTGACGACTTTCATCTCCAGTGTGGCGAGATTTGAAACATCTTTGAGACCGTTAAAAATGTCTGATATAGAAAAATCGTCCGACTTCTCTTTTTTTTCATACTTTTCTTTAAGTCTCTGAGCCTGCTCTTTTTCGACTATTTTAACTTTTTTGGCATATGTTATAAATTTCTGAACTTGTTCTTTTGTCAAACGACCGTTTTCGGGCGGAGTAAATATATCATTCGCCGAATCGGTTATAGTTTTTTGATTATAATCGCCTTTTGACATCGACTCTATATAATCTTGAACGGGATTTTCCGATTTTGTCTCTTTTTTACCGGGAAGATCGATTTTATGCGAGCCGTTTTGCGAATTTGTCAATATATCTTTATTTATATGAGCGATCATATCTTTTGGTGCGAAAATTCTTCCTATCGTCATATTTATAAGCATAGATACAACAATCGCGGCAATTATAAAAAATATAAAATGTTTAACTCTATTTTCGATAGAAACACCCAAAAATTCGGGTATCGCTCGATAGAGCAACACTAAAGAGTATATGCCAAGCCCCAAAGAGACGATCCAGCCTACAAAAGGCAAAGCTCCAAAAACCTGTCCGATCAAAGATGGTATGGAGATCAAAAAAAGCATCTTTATCGCTTGATTTATATCATTTTTACCTCCAAGCACTCCGGCAATATATGCCGCGATAAAACCGAGTATGATCAGCGATATAACAAAAACGATAACAAAACCCGTTATTTGGAGCAATGTATCCGTCATAGACGGATATATGGCGCCTATCGCAGGAATGTGAAAACCGAACAGTTTCGTTAAAATTCCGCTGATAATCGCGATAGTCGCGATTATCGGCAATATAGGATATTTGAGATAATCCTGCCACGATATTTCGTTTGAGAGTTCCTTTTTCCATACGACTTCCGGTTTCATAAGCGCGTTTAGCGTCATAGTAAACAAAGTATCCTTTTTCATCTGCTCTCCTTTTTTTAATACCGACATGGTAATATAGTTAAAATTAACCCAATATTAATAATAAAATTATAAAATAAAACTTTATCTTCGAATTTAAAACTAAGGACTATGTTGGATATTTTTCAAGCCGTGATTCTCGGCATTATAGAGGGATTAACCGAATTTCTTCCCATAAGCTCGACAGGACATCTTATAGTCGCGGCTAACTGGCTGGGAATGAAACAGACCGAAGCAAATGCCGCTTTTGAAGTCATTATACAGCTTGCCGCCATATTAGCGGTCGTATTTAACTACAAAGATAAGTTTAGTTTTAAAAAGCTCGATCTATGGATTAAAGTTTTTATCTCTTTTTTACCCATCGCTATCGTAGGGCTGCTTTTTAGCCATCAAATAAAATCTCTTTTTTCCGTTAAAGTAGTTGCGGTTATGTTTATTGTCGGAGGTATAGTATTTTTAGTGCTTGAATATTTTTATAAAGAGAAAAACCATACTACAACGCAAGTGGAAAATGTAACTTTTAAACAATCTATCTGGATAGGAATAGCACAGGTTTTTGCCGTCATTCCCGGTACCAGCAGAGCAGGCTCGACCATTGTCGGCGCGCTTTTAACCGGTCTTTCAAGAAAAGCCGCGGCCGAATACTCCTTTTTACTCGCCATTCCAGTCATGGTTGCCGCTAGCGGTCATGATCTCGTAAAACACTATAGCGAATTTTCCGATGCGAATTTTATCGCTTTGGGAGTCGGTTTTATAACCGCGTTTGTAGTAGCGTATCTGACGATGATGTTTTTTATCAAATTTTTGGAAAAATTCACTTTCGTGGCGTTTGGTATATATCGTATTCTTTTTGGGATACTTTTACTAGTTATCATGTAAGGAAAAAGATGCTCCTTGAGATAATAAACTTTATAGTAAATACGGTTGAGAGCTGGGGATATTTCGGTATATTTGCCATGATGTTTCTTGAGAGTTCGTTTTTTCCTTTTCCAAGCGAAGTAGCGATGATTCCCGCGGGATATCTGGCGTATGAAGGAAAAATGAATATCTTCATCGCCATAGGCGCGGGAATCGCGGGCTCGCTTGCGGGAGCTTTGTTTAACTATTTTTTAGCGCTAAAATACGGTAGAGGATTTTTAATAAAATACGGCAAATATTTTTTCGTTACAAAAGAGACGATAGACAAAATGGAAAAATTCTTTCAAAATCACGGTCATATCTCAACCTTTTCGGGACGACTCATACCGGCGGTACGACAATATATCTCTTTTCCGGCGGGTCTTTCCAAGATGAATATCAAAGAATTCAGCATCTATACTACTTTGGGCGCGGGTATATGGGTTAGTATTTTAGCGCTTATCGGCTACTTCGTAGGAAAAAACGAGGAACTGATCCATAAATATACAAAAGAGATAACTATCGTTTTATTGATACTCTTGGCTATCGGTATCTCTTTGTATATTAGAAGACTCAAATGTAAAAATTAACTTTAAAATTATATACACTTGATATAATAAGAAAAATATCAAGGGGATTGCATGAAAAAGGGTTTTGAAATAGGATTTTTCAGTTTTGTTTTGGCGGTTTTCTTAACCGCTTGCGGTGGAGGCGGCAGTGATAATAACAATAAATCGAATTTAGATAATATAACCGTAGATCCTCAGGCATATTATGTAGATATAAAAAACGGAAACGACGCAAACGACGGCAGAACCCCCGCAAATGCGTGGAAAACTCTCGATAAAATCAACAAAACACAGTTAAAAGCAGGAAATAAAATTCTTTTTAGAGCAGGTCAAAAATGGCAGGGGCAGCTCACGATTTCCAAGAGCGGTACAGCAGAGAATCCAATTAGCATTGGTTCTTACGGTGAAGGTACTGCCCCTGTCATTTCCGCGGTCGGTATCGTTAACATCATGGATAACAACTACAATAACAATGTAGATGACAATGAATGGATTCCATACACCGCAATAGGAAATGAAGGATTAAGCAAAAAGTATAAAGAAGATGTACCCGACGAAGCAAATACATGGCTTGCCGTAATCTTAGATACCCATCCCAATCGCGTGAAAATAAACGGTCAGGAAGTACTGGGCGCATTTGACTCTTCAGAGTTAAGCGACAAGGTAAAATGGTCTTATAACAGGGACAAAGACGGTACCGTCTTTTATTATTACGGTAACGACAAACCTAATCAGATTGAAACAAATCTCTACACTTCCCCGCTTTATATACATGACAACCAATATGTCACGATAAAAGATATTACCCTCGAAGGCGGTTATGTAGCGGCTCTTTTCATCGAAAATGCTAATAATATCACGGTCAAAAACATACAAGCCGGAGAAATGTCCAAACAAGGTATCTATGTCAAAGCGGAAAACGGCACCTCTAAAAATATCAATATTCAAAACTGTACTATCGATTCCAAATATACGCTTGATTATGCCTTTACGGGAGTGAAAGAAAAAAACGGCAGAACTACGACAACCAGAGGCGCGCCTGAAGGAATCATGTTTTGGGGCGGCGTACAAGATTCGACAATTTCCGGGAACACCATCAAAAATTGGACCCATGCCAATATAAATATGAGCGCCGACAACGGCGAATATTTGATAAACAATGAAGTGTTTAACAATACATTGACCGCTCCGGACATCGCATATGGCGGAAGAATCGGTCTTGACGGTAAAAATGCCGCAAACAATAACTTTCATGACAACACTATTAAAGATATAAAAGCGCCGATTCAATTCAACGGACACGATAACAAATTTCAAAACAATTTGGTAACGGATATCAAACAATCGCCGCTAAAACCAGATGAAACGGGTCATGCGATTATTATACAGGCATACTCTTCACCTGTTTATAATATCACCGTTACAAACAATACATTTAAAAATATCGCCAAAGAGCCCGCTATTTTAGTTTCAGATAATAATAAGTTTGAAATAAAAGACATTACTACAAGTCCTAATACCTTTGAATAACCAAAAGCCCCTCTTAATCGATATTAGACTAAAATTACTCCCATGATGAGAGTCGTTTTAGTCTTTTTTGTCTTTGTCTGCTTTGCTTTTGCAAAAACGGATATTTGCGTATCCATACCTCCGCAAGCGTTTTTTGTCAAAAAGATAGCAAAAGATACGGTAAATTTACATATACTCATACCTCCGGGCTCCTCTCCCGCAACTTACGCCCCAAAACCGTCCAAGTTAAAAGAGATCAACAAATGCTCTATCTATTTTACTATTAAAGTGCCCTTTGAAAAAAACTGGCTTAAAAGATTTTTGAGTATAAACCCTTCTCTAAAAGTAGTCGATACGACTAAATATATCGATAAAATTCCGCTTTCCGACAGCCTCGGACACGAAAAGCACGACCACGACCATGGAATGCCGGATCCTCATGTATGGCTTGATCCGAAACTCGTTTTAAAGATGGCGAAAATCATACAAACGACTCTCTCAAAGAATGATCCTAAAAATAGAGAATTTTATGCAAAAAATTTCAAAAATTTCAAAATCGAATTGGCAAAACTTCAAATCAAACTTAAAAAAGACCTTACTAAACTAAAAAATAGAGAATTTATAGTCTTTCACCCCTCTTTCGGATATTTCGCAAAAGCATTCAATCTAAAGCAGATTGCGATAGAAAAAGGAGGAAAAGAGCCGAGTCTTAAACAGATAAAAAAAATTATAGATTTTATAAAAGCAAAAAATATAAAAACGATCTTTTTTGAACCCCAGTTTTCTCAAAAATCGGTTCGCTACATCGCAAAAAAAACCGGCGCTCAAATCGTCGGCGTTGATCCTCTCTCTTATGAATGGGATCAAAACTTGTTACGGATAGCAAAAAGCCTTGAAAAAGCAGATTGAAATCAGCGTCAAAAACCTCAGCTTCTCTTACGGAGATCATGAGGTACTAAAAAACATCAACTTAGAAATTTACAAGGGGGATTATATCGCTTTTATCGGTCCAAACGGCGGCGGTAAAACCACTCTTATAAAACTGCTTTTAGGTCTTATAGAACCAAATTGCGAAAATATAAAAATTTTCGCAAACGATGTAAAAACGGCGAGACAAAAGATAGGATATCTTCCACAATATATAAATTTCAACATGGATATGCCCATAAATGTTTTGGATATCGTACTTCAAGGAAGGCTTACCAAAGGAAAATTTTTTTATACAAAAAAAGATAAAGAGATAGCCCTATCGCAACTCAAAAAGATGAATATATATCACCTAAAAAATAGAAAAATAAAAGATCTCTCGGGGGGACAAAGACAAAGGGTGCTGCTTGCAAGAGCGCTTACGAAACAGCCTAAAATTCTTATTCTCGATGAACCGACGGCTTCCATCGATCCTGAAGGTCAAAAAGATATTTACGCTATTTTAAAAAAGCTTGACTTGACAAAAATCATAGTAAGTCATGATATTCAGGTTCTTTTTGAAGGAGTAAACAAAGTAGCGTATATAAATAAAACTCTCTTTTTACATGAAGATATAAATATGACGATCAAACGACATGACGGACACTTTTGCGAAATGGAGCTTATAGACTTCATAAAAGGCGATTCATGTACGAATTGATACAAAATCCGATTTTATCCTCGATCTTTTTGTCCATAGCCATCGGTATCATAGGCTCTTTCATGCTTATAAACCGTTCCTCTTTCATTGCCGCAGCTATCGCTCATGGAAGTTACGGAGGCATAGGAATCGCCGTATATTTCGGTTTTTCACTTCTTTTTACGACAACGCTTTTCGCGCTGTTTTTAGCTCTGATTTTAGCGTATATCACATATAGGAACAAACACAGAAGCGATACTCTCATAGGCGTTATCTGGGCTGTCGGCATGAGTATAGGAATCATTTTCAGCGATCTTACACCGGGATATCAGGCGGATATGATGAGTTTTCTTTTCGGAGATATTTTGATGGTCCCGATGGAAGATATCTACTTTATGATTTGTGTCGATCTTTTACTCCTGCTATCTGTCATACTCTTTTATAACCGTTTTCTTACTATCTCTTACGATATGGATTTCGCACTTTTAAACGGTTTAAATGTCAAAGCGATTTACGCATATTTGCTTGTTTTAATGGCTCTGACGATCGTCATGAGCATCAGAAGCGTAGGATTGATACTGGTTATCGCGCTTTTTAGTATTCCTCCGTTTATCGCCGAAAAGTTTACGACCGATTTCAAAACCATGATGATCGGTTCCGCCTTTTTGGCTCTTGTTTTTTCACTTGCGGGGCTTTGGATATCTTTTGCGTTTGATATCTCCGCAACCGCATCTATAATCCTCACGGCGGCATTTGCGTTTTTTATGACGATATTATTATCGCCTCACCGATAAAAAAAGGAGACTAAAATGAAAGATCTCGGAATTTCTCTGGCAATCGGCATACTCTTTTTTCTGATTTCGATAACGATATTTTCACTCCATCATGCCCTTCTTATCTCTCTGGTCGCATTTTTGGTAACTCTATGGACAAACGGCGCGCTGCCTCTTGGCGTCGTATCTTTGCTTCCCATCATTCTCTTTCCGGCTTTTGGCATCTTAGATATCAAAGAAGTCGCGCCCAATTATTCTAAAACGATTATATTTTTATTTATCGGCGGCTTCATGATCGCTATCGCGGTTGAAAAGATAGGTTTGCATAAATTTTTCAGCGCAAAACTTCTTTCATATTTCCCAAATACTCCAACAGGCATCATCTATGCGCTTGCCGTAACTTCAGCGCTGCTTAGCGCTGTACTTTCAAATACGACCATCACCCTCATGCTTCTTCCTATCGGTTTATATTTGAGTGAAAATATAAAATTAAAAGTCAGATTTCTTCTAGCTATCGCTTATGGAGCCAGTATCGGCGGTATTATCACGCCGATCGGCACGCCGCCGAATATGCTGCTTCTTGGATTTTTAGAAGAGCATGGGGTTTTGGCTCCCTCTTTTGGAGAATGGATCGTCATGCTTTTACCAGTTGCCGTAATAATGCTTTTAACGATTCCCTACATCCTTTCAAGGAGCGTTAAAAACGAATCGGTCTTGGAAATCGATACAGCCGTACCCATACTTGACAAAAAACAGAAAAGATTAATCTATATTATATCCTCGCTCGCCCTTCTTCTTATCGTAAACACTCCGATAAAGCCCTACTACTCCGGTCTGGGGCTAAATGAAAAACTTATACTGCTAGGATACGGACTGCTTATGTTTATGCCGAAATTCGGTTTTTTAAACTGGGACGACACGAAACGGCTTCCTTATGAGATCATCTTTTTATTTGGCGCGGGCTTTAGCATAGCGACCGCTTTTAGCAAAACGGGGCTTGCGGCGGAAATTGCTCATAAAATATCCTTTATCTCCCAAATGCCGCTTTTTTGGATGCTTATTTTAGTAGCTTTATTTGTCAGCTTTTCAACCGAAGTTACAAGCAACACGGCGTTGACTTCTATTGCTCTACCGATTTTTTACGAATTTGCAAAAGATATGGGACATGACGGAATAGTATTGATGATGGTAGCGACCATCGCGGCTTCCTACGCATTTATGCTCCCCATAGCCACTCCTCCAAATGCGATTGTCATGAGTTCACGAGTCATTAAAGTGGGCACTATGGCAAAGATCGGCGTAATCGCAAACTTTATAGGGGTTTTCGTTGTCGGTGTTGTAGGATATTTTTTATGGTAAGTCTATTTTCATACCGCCAAAAAGCGGTATGAAAAAGTTTTTTTATTAGAAGTTGTAAGTAAGATATACTTGAACATCGTTTTGTTTATCAGTCTTGGTATCATCGTCGGTATAGACATACGCTAAAGTGGCGTCAAGATTTCCAAAAGATTTTCCGGCAGTTACCGCCAACTCGCTTACGGCGTCATTTGTTGTTTGATTTTCCCAGTTTGTATAGTAGAGTCCAAGATCGGCGACATTTTCTACGCTATAAGTCGCGGTTACATTATATGCGTCGGTATCTTGAGCTCCCTGTCCTCCTACATCCCACCAACCGGCGGTATATAACGGCGTTTGCGCTCCACCGAGGTTAACAAAACCAAGCGTTCCTGAAGTTCCGGTCATTTTATCGACTGTCGAATATGCCGCCGAAAGTCCAAGTCCTTCGTAATTATAACCGATTTTAACACCGATCGCGTTACCGTCTGAGTTGTCGTCTCCATCAAGCATACCGTACTGAGCGCCTAATGAAAAACCTTCATACTCGCCTTCGGCTTGAAGCCAACCGACATTTGCTACTCTTGGAGCTACATAATACCAAGCTTGCGCGACAATCGAAGGAATCGCTTTTGTTACAGCACCAAACGCATAAGCCCCTTCTTTTGTAAGAAATTGATTAAAACCGTTACCTATGTTTCTAGCATTTACGGTTCTTCCCGCCGCTACATTGCTTCTTCCTACCCACGCCGCTACCAATGTAGTGTCAACGATATCGTTATTTACCGCAACCGCAGCATCATAACTGTTTCTTGCGATATTCCATTTTTCGGTAAATACCATCGGAGTGGCAAGTTCCTGACGACCTACAACCATAGTGGTATTTGAGATACCGTTTAACGGATTGAATGTAAGATTTAATGTATCGATCCAAACGGCATCTCTTAATCTCGGTCCATAAGCGTTTGGAGGAGTTACCGCCGTAACATCGTCTCCAACCCAGGTATCCGCGACAAGAGTGTTTTCAAGCCCCATAGTAGATACGCCGGTGATACCGTAGTTTAATTTCACGCATGTATCGCAAGCGCCTACGGCTGCGGTTCCACCAAGATGAACGGCGGTATTGCCGTATGAAGTTCCTTTATCGAAAAGATCTCCGTTAGAAGCATCGTTTGTTCCGTAAAATAAACTCGCACTCCCTCCAAAACTTTGACTTTTGATATCCGCGTTTGCCGCTGTCGCGATTAAAGCGATCGCGGCTATACTTAAATTAATTTTTTTCATTTTTTCTCCTCTTAAATTGATAAAACAAGTGATAATCTTATCATATAAGAACTTATGATAAAACCCAAAATATCTAATTTTTTGACAAAAAGGTGAAATAATATAAAAAAATTTATACAAAAAGAAGTAAGTGTTATTATAAATATAAATAATATTGCGATATTTTGCCGAAATAACGATTTGCTTAAAAGAACATCTTGTTTTAAAGTATGCTAACAACTACAAAGTGTTACAATTTTTTCTGAACTTTTTAAAGGACACTAAATGAGAAAAACAAAAATAGTAGTGACTATCGGACCGGCTACTTCTTCGTTTGAGATAATAAAAACGCTTATATTAAAAGGCGTGAATGTTTTTCGACTCAATTTTTCACACGGAGATCATGAAATACACGCCCAAAATATCGAAAAAATTCGAAACGCTTCAAAACAGACGCAAAAAGAAGTGGCGATCTTGCAGGATATTTCCGGACCAAAAGTAAGAATAGGAAAAATCGACGGAATATTAAAACTACATAAAGGAGATACGATTATTCTCTCCAAAACCGAAAATCCGAATAATCCAAAAGAATTAAGTATTTCATACCCGCTTATAATCGATATAGTCAACATCGCAGACGAGGTCTTTTTTGCGGACGGCACCATCAAAACCGTCGTGATAGAAAAAGATGAAGGAAAATTATATCTTAAATTACTCAACGACGGTGAGCTGACATCTCATAAAGGAGTAAATTTCCCGCATACAAAACTGATGATATCCGCCATTACCGAAAAAGATAAAAAGGATCTTGCCTTTGGCGCAAATCATGATATCGATATGGTCGCGTTGTCATTTGTGCAAAATAAACACGATATTTTAAAAGCCAAAGAGATTATGGCAAAACATGATTTTGATCCTATGATCATCTCAAAAATCGAAACCGGCGCCGCGCTTGAAAACATAAACGAACTTTTAGAGTTAAGCGATGGCGTCATGGTGGCTCGCGGCGACTTGGGCGCGGAATTTGGAGTCACAAAACTTCCGCGAATCCAAAAGCATATTATTTCAATCGCAAATCAAGCCAACAAACCGGTCATAACGGCAACTCAAATGTTGACATCTATGAAAGAAAACCCTTTCCCCACCCGCGCTGAAGTAAGCGATATAGCAAACGCGGTCTATGACGGTACGGACGCCGTAATGCTCAGCGATGAAACGACAATCGGAAAATTCCCTATTCAAGCTGTAGAGGTGCTGCATGAGAGCATAAAAGATGTCGAAAAAGATTATCCGTTTTTAAAAGAATTCTCTTCTTGCAACAGCTCCGACGCAATCGCAAAATCGGCCGTACAACTCTCCGCAAGTTTAAACAAAGAAGCTTTAGTCGCTTTTACAAACTCCGGATACAGCGCTCAAGCTCTTTCGAGATATCGCCCTAAAGTAAGTATTTATGCCGTATCTCATTCTCTAAAAACTCATCGCCGACTAAATCTCGTCTGGGGAGTAAGACCGCTATTTATCATGAAAGAGATCAACAATCCTACAAAATTGTTATATAACTTTGTAACTAGATTATTGAAAGAAAATAGAATCAGTAAAGATAAAAGATTTATAGTCACAATGGGCAGCTATAAAAATATGAGAGGATCGACAAATATCATCCGCCTTTTAAACAAGGAAGCGATTGAAGCGGTTTTGGGATATGAGCTCTAAATCTATCTCAAACTTTTAAAAGATTTCTATATATAGTTTTTAACGATGTATTCTCCCAAATAAGAGTATAATTACGATTATGGCTTTTATATTTAATAAATTCACCAAATCTAATAGCAAGGAGAATGAAATGGGACGCTACCGACAAAAACTCGAAGATATCAAAAAGCTTATAGGTCGTCTTCAAAAACAGATGCCGGAACAAATAAGCGCTTTTAACAATTTTATGAAAGCGGTCGAATCTCCCGGAGCTCTTGATCAAAAACAAAAAGAGCTTACAAATGTCGCGCTTGCCGTCGCCGCACAATGCGAATGGTGCATAGCTTTACATGTAAAAGGCGCATTGAAAGAGGGAGCGTCCAAAGAAGAGATCATAGAAGCGGGAATGCAAGCGGTTTTGATGCACGGCGGTCCGGCTCTTATGTATATGACTCCCCTTGAAGAAGCTCTTGAAGAGTATAGCGATGGATAAACTGCTTTTAGAAGAGATTTATTATCTTATGGCACTTGGAAGAGATTTCGAATATGCCGCGAAAGAGCATTATATGAACGGTAACATTTCAGGATTTTTACATCTTGATATCGGGCAAGAGGGCTTTAGCGTGGCTGCGCTAAAAGCTTTTGAAAAAGGAGATCTCTTTACTACCTATCGCGAACACATACTCGCTATCGCAAGAGGGATAGATCCTAAAAAAATTATGGCGGAGCTGTTTGGGAAAGTTACGGGAGTGAGTGAAGGTAGAGGAGGATCTATGCATCTTTTCGATCCTTCATATTTTTTTTACGGAGGAGACGCGATCGTAGGAGGTCATCTTCCAAATGCGGTCGGTTGCGCTTATGCGAGAAAGTATCAAGGGCAAAACAACGCCGTTATGGCGATTTTTGGAGACGGAGCGACAAACGGCGGCGCATTTTTCGAATCGTTAAATATCGCTTCCGCTCAAAAGCTTCCGCTTATATTTTTGTGTGAAAATAACGGTTACGCAATCGGAACGAAAATTGAAAGAGTATCGCCCTTTAAAAAACAAGCTCATAAAGCAAAAGCCTATATGCCGACAATCGAAGTTGACGGAATGGATCCTTTAGCCGTTTACCGAAGCGTTAAAAAAGCTTTGGAGTATGTAAGCGACGATCTGGGTCCAATCTTTATCGAAGCTATGACTTGCAGATTTGAAGGGCACTCAATGAGCGATTCAAACAGTTACAGAAGCTCTCAAGAGATGAAAATTTGCAAATCACAAGATCCAATCGAAAAAATTAAAAATATGATCGACCCGAAAATCGCTAACGAACTTGAAAAAAAAGCCCAAGAGGTGATCTACGAAGCGGTAGAATTTGCAAAAAACTCACCCTCTCCCGACATATACGATCTAAAAAAACATACCTTCACACAGGAGATAAAAGATGTTATATCGTGAAGCTCTAAATATGGCGATAAACGAAACGATGAAAGAGGATGAAAATGTCGTCATACTCGGAGAAGATGTAGGGCTATACGGAGGTTCTTATCGGGTAACGGAAGGTTTGTACGCAAAATACGGCGAAAAAAGAGTCATAGATACTCCCATAGCCGAACTTAGCATAGTAGGAAACGCGATCGGTATGGCAATAGGAGGTTTAAGACCGATTGCGGAAATCATGACGGCAAATTTCGCCCTGCTTAGTTTTGATCAAATCATAAACCACATGGCAAAATACCACTATATGAGCGCTGGCAAGATCACTTTGCCTATGGTTGTAAGATTTCCGCAGGGAGTAAGCCGACAATTGGCGGCTCAACACTCCGAGAGTTACGAACAGATGCTTTGCGCCGTTCCGGGTGTGATAGTGCTAAGCGCGTCAAATCCAAACTATGCTTATTTTGGACTGAAAAAAGCCGTCCTTTTGGATGATCCGGTAATTTTCATAGAACATGAACTGTTATATAACAAACAAGGCGAAATCGATTTTGAAAATCCGATTGATCCTTTCAAAATACAGATTCTAAAAGAGGGAAAAGATTTAACTATTATCACCTATCTTAAAATGTGCGATTTGGTTTTAGAAGCGGTACAAGAGATAGAAAACAGACTTGATATCTCATGTGAAGTTATAGATTTAGGAGCTTTAAATCCGGTTGATTACGAAGGTATTAAAAAATCTATCGACAAAACTTCGAGGGTCGTTGTAGTGGAAGAAGATCATAAAACCGGCGGATACGGCGCGCAGATAGTAAGTTATATCGCGGAAAATCTTTTCTACTCTCTTGACGCGCCGCCTCTTAGAATAGCCGGCGCCGATGTTCCTATACCATACAACAGAGAACTTGAACTCTCGGCAATTCCAACATCCGATTCTATTACGAAAGAGATTATATCATGGGGGCAAAAAAATGGCTTATGAAATCGTCATGCCTCAACTTTCCGATTCTATGGAAGAGGGAAAACTTATCAGCTGGAAGATAAAAGAAAAACAGAGCGTCAAAAAAGGCGATGTCATAGCGGAAGTAGAATCTGACAAAGCCATCATGGAAGTTCAAAGCTTTAAAGACGGTATTGTCGAAGAGATCAAAGTTAAAGAGGGAGAGAGCGTGCCCGTGGGAACGGTAATCGCCGTTATCGACACAACCTCAAAAGAGACAAAAACGGATGTAAAGACATTGCCGCCAAAAAGCAAAGAGAAAAAAAAAGATGAAACTAAACAGGAAACTTTTTTTGATGAAATCATAAAAAGTTCAAAAGAAAACGAAAATAAAAACCTCGAATCTTCCGTAAAAACGGCAAAAGCGGATGCTTCGCCGAAAGCAAAAGCGGTTGCGGCAAGATACGGCGTAGATATACAAGAACTCCAAAAAAAAGGCATTATCGATATACCCGCTCACGAAGACGATATAAAGGAGTATCATCTAAAAAAATACTTCACGCAAAAAGCTCTTAATCTGCTAAAACAATATCGACTCGATCCTTCTATTTTTAGCGAAGATAAAAAACACGACACCGAGGATATACTCTCATATATAAAAACTCATAATATCGCTCTTGCGAAAAAGATAGAGCCTTTTCAAAAAACTCTCATAAAAAGCGTTATAGAGGCGGCAAAAAAACCGTCGTTTCACATATACGACTACATAAACGCCTCACTTTTAAAAAATAAAAAAGAGTATTCGTTGACCGTATGGCTGATAGTTCTTTTCGCTAAAGCCATAATGAAACATAAAGAGTTTAGATCCATACTTAAAGAAGATATGATTGAAACCTATCAAAACGCTTCGATCTCTTTGGCTATAGCCCAAGGAAAATATCTATATATGCCGGTTTTAAAAAATATCGATCAATTGACTCCCGCGCAAATAAACGATCGTCTGAAAGATTTTGAACAAAAAGCCAAAAACCGTACTTTTTCACTAAAAGAGTTTGAAGGCTCCACTTTCGGCATATCGAATCTAGGAATGACCGGCATATATCGTTTTGATGCCATGATTAACAAAAATGACAGTGCAATAGCGGCGATAGGAGCTTTAGATAACGAAAAAATATCCATAACTCTTACTATCGATCATAGAGTCATTAACGGATATCAAGCCGCCGAATTTATGCAAACATTAAAAGAGTTATCCCTAAATCCTCAAACTTTCAAGGAGTAAAAATGTATGATATCGTCTATGTCGGAGGAGGACTTAATTACGCCGGAGCGATAGTCGCAGCAAAAAATTCACTAAAAGTCGCGCTCATAGAGAGATCTTTGGATCAACTTGGAGGTATATGTCTGCACAAAGGGTGTATCCCTTCAAAAATGCTTCTTCATTACGCAAATACGATTCTTCAAAGCAAAGAGGAGATCTTTAGCGGAAAATTAAAACTAAACCTAAAAGCTCTAATAGAAAAAAAGAAAAAAATCATCGCCTCCGCAACAAAAGCGGTCTTATCGCAATGTAAAGATATCGATCTTATCGAAGCGGATGCAAAACTCATAAAACCTCATGTTATAGAAGCAAACGGCAAAAAAATAGAAGCCAAACATATAGTTTTGGGCACCGGTTCGTCGCCTTTTATTCCAAAAGGTATTGAGTACAACAAAAAAGATATCATAACAAGCGATGAAGCGCTTGAGTTGGAAGAGCTGCCAAAAAGTATAGCCATCTACGGAAACGGAGCAATCGGTCTTGAAATGGCGACATATTTCGCATCGCTTGGAGTCGTAACGACAATCATCTCAAGAGGTGAAGGAATTTTAAAAAAAGCTCATCCTCTTATACAAAGTTCTCTAAAGCTTCAACTTGAAAAACTCGGCATAAACCGCTTGGAAAATCATCCCGTAAATAAAGCAAAAAGTACTTTTAGAGGAGTTCATGTCGTTTTTGAAGAGGGACATTCGAGATATTTTGATACTCTGCTTGTCGCAACCGGACGAAGAGCAAATACGGATGTTGTCGCTGCAAAAAGTATCGAAATATCGAGAAAAGGGATAAATACCGATGAATATTTTGAGACGACACTTAAAAATCACTATGCCATAGGCGACTGCAACGGAAAACTGCAATTAGCCCATGCCGCAAGAGCGCAAGCGCTAAATGTAACTCTTAGGATTCTTGGCAAAAAACCGTCAAAAATAGATCTTGACAATGTCGTGAAATTTATTCACACTCAACCTATGAGTTATGCGAGTGTCGGAAAGAATAGAGAAACTCTTGAAAAAGAAAAAATAGAATACAAAGAGAGTATAGTCCCTCTTAGCCACTTTACAAATTCACTTTTTCATCAAGCAAGCAACGGTTACATGATAGTTTATGCCGACAAAAAAGGTTTTATTCTATCCGCCGAACTTCTAGCGCCCGATGCCGAAGAGCTCATATCCGCGGTAGCGACCGCGCTTGCGGGGGAGATGGATGCGACTCTAGCCCAAAAGACTATAATGGCTCATCCTACATTCAGCGAAGCGTTAGAGAGAGCTTATTTTAGATTATGATCGTTCATAAATGGGGTATTACGGAGTATAAAGAAGCTATTATAAAGATGCAAAAAGTTCACAAGAGCGCATTGGAGGATAAAGAAAATCATCTCATACTGACAAGTCATAAAGCCTGCTTTACCGTCGGAAGAGACGGGTGGGACAAAAAGTGGGATGTCGAAGCGATAAAATGCGATAGAGGAGGATCGATTACCGCGCATGGAGAAGGACAAAATATCTACTATTTTTGTTTCCAAGTCGCTTCTGCGATACACTTTTTTAGAAAAGTCGTCTTATCTTTCAAAGATTTTTTCAACTCTTTAAACAAAGATATAAAATACAGCAAGAGTAATCCCGGCTTTTATATACAAAACAGAAAATTATGTTCTCTGGGCTTTCGATATAAAGAAGGCGTCTCTTTACACGGTGTCGCGCTTAATGTTGACATAGATCAAAGTTTTCACTCTAAAATAACTCCTTGTAATCTACAAGGATTCACGACAACTTCACTTGTAAATGAAGATATTCACATAAGCTGTAATGAGGTGAATAAAATAATAGTTTCAGAAATTTTAAAGAATTTTAATGAACGCTTATAAGCCCAGAGTTTTAGCGCCCGATCTGAAAAAGATATCTAAAATATCCGACATTTTAAAGAAATATACATTGACTTCCGTATGTGAAAAAGCCGCCTGCATGAACAGAAACGAATGTTATGCGAACAAAAGTACGACTTTTATGATACTTGGAGATATATGCACTAGATCTTGTCGCTTTTGCAATATAAAAACAGGCAGACCAAAGGAGGTAGATTTAAACGAACCCCATCGCATAGCTCTTGCGGTAAAAGAGCTTGAACTAAAGTATGTCGTTATAACTTCGGTTGATAGAGACGATCTTAAGGACTTTGGAGCAAAACAGTTTGTTCGATGCGTACAAAAGATAAAAAAACTCTGCAAAGATACGAAAGTCGAACTCTTGACTCCTGATTTTAAAGCAAAAAGCGATTTATTGCAAATCATAATCGATTCAAATGCCGATAAATTATCTCACAACCAAGAGAGCACAAGATCTATCTCGAAAATCCTGCGTCCTCAAAGCGACTATGACAGATCGCTTCAAACCCTTAGATACTATGCAAAAAACTCAAATATTCCCGTAAAATCTTCTCTTATGGTCGGCTTAGGAGAGAACGAGAAAGATCTCATACAAACCTTTAAAGATCTTAAGAACGCCGGTGTTTCACATTTGACATTAGGACAATACCTTCAACCGAGTCCAAAACACCAGCCGGTAGTAAAATATTTTAGCCGCGATTTTTTTGAAAGATTAAAAGATATCGCATTGGATATGGGTTTTAAAAGCGTTATTTCCGGCTCGCTTGTAAGAAGTTCTTATTTTGCTCATCTTTACTAAATAATATTTTCAAATAGTCGATACATTATATAATCAAGTCTTCTGAAAAATGATGTTGTTCGAGAATCATATTTTTCCAGAGGAGTCGATCGCCACATATTAAAGGAGATTGTTTTGTTAAAGATATCGATTATTATATTGTTTCTAGGCGCGCTTGCGGTTTTGTTTGCTTTTAGCGATACGAGCGATAACGCTCTCGCTTTTGCTCCGATAGCCTTAGGAGGCTTTATAAACTCTAAAAAAAGAGACAAGATATCCTCTTTAGGCGAAGAGATAAAAAAAGTCGCTACTGAAGCCGCAAAAGGAAATCTTGAACCGAGAATCACAAATATCGATCCAAACGATCCGCTATGTGAAGCGGCGTGGAGCGTAAACAACATGCTAGATCAAATCGAAGCTACGCTAAGGGGATCGGTTACGGCCATAAAAAGCGCGAGCGAAGGAAAAACTCATAGAAAAGTTTTTGACAACGGGCTAAAGGGTCTTTTTAAAACCAATAGTAAACTTATTTCAAAAGGCGTCGATGCCATTATCCAAAACAATAAAGATAAACAAAAAGCGGAATTGGGTATGAAATTTGAAACCATAAGCGGAGGACTTAAAAAAGGCGTTTCAATTCTTCAAACAAATATAAACGATTCGTTGTCGAATGTCGCGGATATCAGTAAAATCGCGCAAGAGACGGCGGTCGCATCGGGAGAAAGTACGCAAAGCACAAATGAGCTCTCCGAAAATATCAACCATCTTATAGAATTGATCTCCGACATATCCGTTTCTATTAATTCGTTGAACGAAAGATCAAATGAGATAAATATCGTCGTCGATTTGATCAAAGATATAGCGGATCAAACAAACCTTTTGGCATTAAACGCCGCTATAGAAGCCGCGCGTGCGGGAGAGCACGGCAGAGGGTTTGCCGTAGTTGCGGATGAGGTAAGAAAACTTGCCGAAAGAACCCAAAAAGCTACGACAGAGATATCCATCACCATCAAAACACTACAACAAGAAACCGAAAGTATGCAGTCAAATTCACAAGAAGTCAATAAAATTACCGAAATTTCGGAACAAAAGATTAAAGATTTTCAAAAGTCTTTGGATAAATTCGATAAAAACGCTATAAAAACCGCGAAACTCTCAAAAAAAGTAGAATATCAAAGCCTTGTTATTTACGATAAAATAGAGCATATTCTCTTTAAAGCGGACGCGTATGAGAGAGTTTTGGAGAACAAAAGAGACAATTCGGACATGATAACGGCAAAAGATTGCAGAGTCGGCGTCTGGTATCCCAATGAAGGCAAAGAGATTTTCGGAAAAACAAAAAGTTATCCTCTTATTTTTGATCCCCATGATAAACTTCATGATTATGCAAACAAAAATATAGAAAAGATAGTAAAACATGGATTGAATGGAAAAATAGAAAAAGAACTTATAGATAATTTTATAAATATGGAAAACGCCTGTAATCAATTTTTTGATCTTTTGGATAAAATAGCGGTCGAAAAGGTTGAAATGGATGCATAAATATAAGCTAAACCTTATATTTATGCATCAACAAACCTTAAGCAATTTTAAAGTATAATCCCCATTTAGAAATAAGGCTTATGTTGATTAAAGCTAAAAAAAAATTTGGTCAAAACTTTTTAAAAGACGAGTCGATAAAAAAGAAAATCATCCAATCGATGCCCAAAGACGACGATTTAGTCATTGAAATTGGACCTGGCTTAGGTGATTTAACAAAAGAGTTGCTTCACGCCCGCAAGCGCGTGACGGCTTTTGAGATTGACTTAGAGTTATGCGGTTATTTGCAAAAAAGTTTTAATAGCGAAATAAAAGAAAAACGGCTTAGGTTAATTTGTACGGATGTTTTGAAGGTCTGGGAGCGCGGCTTCTTGTCTGAAGAAAAGTATCATCTTGTCGCAAATTTGCCTTACTATATAGCAACAAATATCATACTAAGAGCGCTTGAAGACATAAAGTGTAGATCGATTTTAGTCATGATACAAAAAGAGGTTGCAGAAAAATTCTCCGCAAAAAGCGGGGATAAAAGTTTTTCCGCGCTATCGATTTTGGCAAATAGTATTTCAAAAACCGAGATACTTTTCGATGTGGACAAAGATTCTTTTGATCCGCCTCCAAAAGTCGTCTCTTCAGTATTAAAGATTGAAAAATTGAAAGAGTTTATAGACAAAGAGCTTTTTTGTGATCAAAAAGAGTTGGAAGATTTTAAACATTTTTTAAGAGCTGCTTTTGGGCAGCCGAGAAAAACGCTGCTTAAAAATCTTCAAACCCTCTTTGATAAAAACGCTCTTTTAAAACAATTTGAACTTTTTGAAATACCGTCAAACGCAAGACCTCATCAACTCGAAATCTCGAAATATCACCTATTATTTAAAAATCGCGACCATCTGTCATAATTTGGTATGCAAAAAATAAAGAGCATCCGCTCTATACAGGAAAATCGATGGAAGAAAATAATCAACAATCAAACAATAATACTCAAAACAGAAATCAAAATAAAAACAACCATAACAAAAGAAATAACAATCCAAACCAAAAACAACAAAATCAAGGACAAAATAGACCGAAAAAGAGAAAAGGTCCACCGAAATTTTCGGCAAAACTGGGAAATCAAAACTGGGAAATAGCGATAAAAGACGCGATAAAAGCAAATAAAAAAGTTCGTGCCGACACGCTATCTACTTTTAACAATATCAAATCTTCAAACGCTTCCATAAAAATAACTCCACTCGGAGGTCTTGGAGAAATAGGCGGAAACTTTATGATAATGGAAACGAATACTTCAGCTATTATCATAGATATCGGAATGAGTTTTCCAAATGAAAATATGCATGGAGTCGATATATTAGTGCCGGATTTTAGCTATATAAAAAAGATAAAAGACAAAATAGAAGGCATAATCATAACTCACGCTCACGAAGATCATATCGGCGCGGTTCCCTACTTCTTTAAACAATTTAAATTTCCAATTTACGCGACGCCTCTGCCGCTTGGAATGCTCTCAAATAAATTTGACGAGCATGGTCTAAAAAAAGATAAAAGTTACTTTCGCCCCGTTCTAAAGAGAAAAATCTATACAATCGGCGAATTTGAGATAGAGTGGATTCATGTAACCCACTCCATTATCGACGCTTCCTCATTGGCGATTACTACCGATGCCGGGACGATCATACATACCGGAGATTTTAAAATCGACCATACCCCCATCGACGGACAACCAACCGACCTTCATAGGTTTGCGCACTATGGCGAAAAAGGAGTTCTTCTTTTAATGAGCGACAGTACCAACTCTTATAAAGAGGGCATAACCAAAAGCGAAAGCACAGTCGGTCCGACTTTTGACAGGATATTTAGCAACGCCAAAGGAAGAGTTATTATGTCAACATTCTCTTCAAATATTCATAGAGTTTATCAAGCCATCTCTCATGGCGTAAAATACAACAGAAAAGTTTGTGTTATCGGTCGCTCTATGGAAAGAAACCTCGACATAGCGATGGAGCTTGGATATATAAATCTCGATAGAAGAATTTTTATAGATCCTCATGAAGTAAATAAATTTGACGATAAAGATATACTCATAGTCACTACGGGCTCGCAAGGAGAGACTATGAGCGCGCTTTATAGAATGGCGACCGACGAACACAGACATATAAAAATCAAACCCACGGATCAAATCATCATCTCCGCAAAAGCGATTCCCGGAAATGAAGCGAGCGTTTCAAGGGTTTTAAATTTTCTTATCAAAGCCGGCGCAAGCGTAGCGTATCAGGATTTTAGCGAAATTCATGTAAGCGGCCATGCGGCGATGGAAGAGCAAAAACTTATGATGCGCCTTGTAAAACCGAAATTTTTCATGCCCGTACACGGCGAATACAATCATATTTACAAACATGCTCAAACCGCAATAACTTGCGGCATAAATCCACGAAATATATATCTGATGAGCGACGGAGATCAAATCGAAATATCCCAAAGATCGCTTAAAAAAGTAGCGACCGTAAAAACGGGAAAAACTTATATCGATAACCAAATCAATAAACAAATCGACGACGATGTCGTTATAGACAGACAAAACCTTGCAGATGCGGGCATAGTCATGCTGGTTGTCCAGATCGATGAACAGAGTAAAAAACTCATAGGTAAACCGGTTGTCAGAACTTACGGTATCGTAGCCGATAGAAAAGATAAAGCTTTTACGAAAGAGATGGAAGATCTTTTGGATCATTTTCTAATCAATGCAAAACCGGAACAACTACAAGATCAAAAAGGAATAGAAAATACATTAAGACAGGTGATCAGAAAACATATATTCAGGACATTTAAAAAATACCCGACAATAGTGCCCACCGTATTTTTAATGTAATCATGAACTATACTAAAATCGCAAAAGAAGTTCTACAAATAGAAGCCGAAGAACTCATTAGAGCCTCAACGAAACTTGATGACGAGATAAAAAAGGCGGTATCTCTGATCTTTAAGACAAAAGGTAAACTTATCGTTACGGGTGTGGGAAAAAGCGGACTTGTCGGAACTAAAATGGCGGCTACCTTCGCAAGTACCGGAACAAGCAGCTTTTTTCTCCATCCGACGGAAGCTTTACACGGCGATCTTGGCATGATTGACAAAAACGACACGGTTTTTGCTATCAGCTACAGCGGTGAGAGCGAAGAGCTTACTAAAATTTTACCACATATAAAACGCTTTGAAATTCCTCTAATCGCTATGGCAAAAAGCAAAGATACGACTTTGGGAAGATATAGCGATCTGTTTATTCCGATATCGGTTGAGAAAGAGGCTTGTCCTCTTGGGGTAGCGCCTACATCCTCGACGACTCTTACAATGGCGATAGGCGATGCGTTAGCGGTTTGTCTAATGCAAAAAAGAGGATTTAAAAAAGAGGATTTCGCATCGTTTCATCCCGGAGGAACTCTTGGAAAAATGCTTTTTATCAAAATAAAAGATCTCATGAGAAAAGAAAACCTTCCCGTAGTAACCGTAGATACTCCTTTAAAAGAGACTATTGTCGTCATGAGCGAAGGAAGACTGGGCAATGTTCTCATAGCGGACGAATCAAATAGACTTTTGGGTGTTTTAAGCGACGGAGATCTAAGAAGAGCTTTGATGAAAGATGATTTTTCACTCGAAAAAAAAGCATATATTTACGCTACAAAGAATCCGAAGTATATCACGGATAAAAATATGCTGGCAAGCGAAGCGTTAAAAATCATAGAAGAAAATAAACTCCAACATCTTGTCATAACGGATAAAAATAAGAAAATAAGAGGAATTTTACATATTCACGACTTAATCGAAGCGGGAATAAAATAGCTCAAGACCGTGCAAACCCGTCACTTTAACAAATATGTGATAAACTCGTTTTATGGAAAATTTACGATTAAACAAATATCTCTCTCACAATACTAAATACTCCCGCCGTGAAGCGGACGAACTTATAAAAGACGGTCATGTCAAAATCAGAGGCAAAGTGGTGACGGATCTCTCTACAAAGGTGCAAAAAGGCGATAAAGTCTATCTAAAAGGACGATTCGTACACCCGAAAAATGAATTTACCGTTTTGGTCTATAACAAAAAAAAGGGTGAACTCGTAGCGAAAAAAGACGATAGGGGGAGAAAGACTATTTACGAAAACCTCTCGGGGCGCTATCGACACTTCATACCCATCGGCAGGCTGGATTTCGCAAGCGAGGGATTGATACTTTTAACCGACTCGCCGACAGTCGCGACAGCGCTTATGACAAGCAATCTCGAGAGAGTCTATTTTCTCAAGATAAAAGGTCAAGTTACCGACCAAATAGAAGAAGCGATGAAAAAAGGTTTTAGCGCCGATATCGCCACTAAAGGGGCTCACAAAAAAACTAAAATCATCTCAATGGAGTTCGCGCCGTTTTTATGGTATAAAATTCAAAAAAACAGCGGTGGATATACAAAACTAAAAGTAGCCATAAATGAAGGAAAAAACAGAGAGCTTAGAAGATTTTTCGGATACTTTAACGCCGATGTCGTGGATCTTAAAAGAGTGGAGTTTGGAGGCATATCTCTTGATATCGCCCCCGGTAAAAGTCGTTTTTTAACAAAAACGGAGTATCATTCGCTTCATACATATCTTCAAGGTCTTAAAAAAGCGTGAACGATTTCGCAAAAATTTTCCGCCCTCAAAAGATAGAAGATATTGTAGGACAAAAACATCTTGTCCATAAAAACAGCGCATTTTATAAACTCGTAAAAAATAAAAACATTCCCCACAGTTTTTTTTTCGGACCGCCAGGCTGCGGGAAGACGACTATGGCGAAAATCATAGCAAAAGAGATAGACGCCCCCTTTTTTGAATTAGACGCCACAAGCCTAAAAGTAGATCAATTTAGAAAAATTTTCGCAAAATACAAATCAACTCTGACAAAACCAGTTATATTTGTAGATGAAGTGCATCGCTTAAGTCGCACCCAACAAGAGGTTTTACTCATTCCTATGGAAGAAAACATCGCTCTTGTCATAGGCGCTTCAACCGAAAACCCTTACTTTAGTCTCACTTCGGGCATTAGATCGCGATCTATGCTGTTTGAATTTAAAGCTTTAAACAAAGAAGATCTAAACGAGCTTCTTATAAGAGTTCAAAACAAAATTGATTTTTCTATAGACAAAGACGCAAAAAGATATCTTATATCATCAAGCGGCGGAGATAGCCGGGCATTTTTAAATCTTTTAGAATTTGCCGTAAAAGTCGATAAACACATCCGCTTAGAAACTCTAAAATCGCTTCGCCCGACCATGATAAAAGACGGCGTAAACAGCAGCGACACTCACTACAACCTTATAAGCGCATTGATAAAAAGTATCAGAGGAAGCGATATAGACGCTTCCATATACTACCTTGCAAGACTTGTTGACGGCGGAGAACCTCCCGAATTTATAGCTAGAAGGTTAGTCATACTAGCAAGCGAAGATATAGGAAACGCAAACCCCAACGCTCTTAATCTTGCCGTTTCAACGATGGTTTCGGTCTCAAAGATAGGTTATCCCGAAAGTAGAATCATACTATCTCAATGCGTGATATATTTGGCTTCGTCTCCAAAATCAAACAGCGCATACAAAGCTATAAACAGCGCGCTTGAATATGTCAAAAACAACCCGAAACTAGATATCGAAGATCATTTAAAAAGCCCCTCTCCAAAAGGGTATCTCTACCCTCATGATTTTGGCGGCTGGGTAAAGCAAAGTTATCTGCAAAAACCGCTGCAATTTTATAAATCACAAAAAATGGCTTTCGAAAAAACTCTTGACGAATGGATAAAAAAAATCAAAGGAGAAAAAAGTGAATAAATTCGGCTATTTATACGACCCCGTTTTTACTCTTCACGATACGGGAAAGAATCACATAGAAAACAGATATCGTGTCGAAGCGATAAACGAAACGGTAACTCAAAAATATGACTTTTTACCCATACCGATAAGAGAAGGAAATAAAGAAGAGCTTTTAACGGTTCATGACAAAGAGTATGTCGAATGGATCGAAAACGGTTATAAAAACGGAGTAAGATCGATCATATCAAGCGATACCGTAATCTCTGAAAATAGTTATAAAACGGCTCTTATCGCCGCGACTAGCACAAAAAATGTTATAGACCTTTTCAAAGAAAAAAAGATAACGAAAGCTTTTTTAAACCTTCGCCCGCCGGGACATCATGCGGAAATTATAACGGGACAGGGATTTTGTATATTTAACAATATAGCGCTTATGGCTAAATACGCGCAAAACGCCGGTTACGATAAAGTTTTGATCATCGATTTCGATGTTCATCATGGAAACGGTACTCAAGATATCTTTTATGAAGATAACAGCGTGTTTTATTTTAGCGTTCATGAAAAAAACAATTATCCTTATTTCACGGGAGGCGAAGACGAAATAGGAAGGGGCGAGGGAGTGGGATTTAATAAAAATATCGCTTATGAGGATTTCATCGAAGATGAAAAATTTATCGGGTTTTTCGACGAGCTTCCAAAAGATTTCGATTTTGATATAGTTTTAGTCTCTGCCGGCTATGATCTGATGAGAGATGAACAAATTTCAAGCGCGCAAATTACATTTGACGCTCTAAGAAAAGTCATAAGAAAGATTTTAGATTTTAAAGGCGATAAACCGATAGCGTTTTTACTCGAGGGCGGATACAATATCGATTCGCTTGTAAAAAGTGTCGATGTGACGCTGGAAGAGATAGACAAATCATAAAATTTTGCCTAAAAATTGAAATTTCTTTCAAAAAACTTTGCAAAATTAAAAAAATCAGGTATAATAGTTTAGATGAAGATGAGGCTTGAGTACACTTCGGTGTATTGCGTTACTACAGATGTTACTGCTATGTACTGAACAACACTCCCGATTTTGATTCGACTTTATTTTTTTATAAAGTGTATTTCTACAAAAGGTATAAAATGGCAGAATTGCTTAATGGAACCGTTAAATGGTTCAACGACGAAAAAGGCTATGGATTTATTCAACAAGAAAACGGCGGAGATGATGTGTTTGTACATTTCAGACAAGTAAATCATAACGGTCCGGGACGCGTTTCACTTCAGGACGGTCAACAGGTAACTTTTGAGATTGGCGAAGGACACAAAGGTCCTCAAGCTCAAAATGTAACTCCGCTTTAATATAAAAAGCTAAAGAACCCGCTAACTCAGCGGGTTTAAAATTTACTTCTTCTCTCCTTTTAGATAACTATTCCAGTAATCCTTTTTTGCCCTCTTATAAAAAAACTCATAATTTTTTATATCTATACGATCCTCTTTTACGGTAAAAACAACCGCGGTAAGCTTTCCGCCGTAAACGCATCCGGTATCGATATTGACGGCGTATTTGTCGATTTTCGGCTTAGGAAAAGGATGATGTCCCGACACTATAAACCCTTCCCTTCCATCATAAACTTCTGTCCAAAATTTATATCGATTTTCTTGATCGCTCCAGGGAATGGGTAGAAGTTCCCTATTTAAATATCTTATAAGAGTAATCTCCTTTTTTAAAGAAGCGTCAAGATTTTCCAAATCCATTGAAGGAGTCAAACCGCCATGCAAAATAGTGAGATTTTTTACCTTGATAAAAAGAGGTAGAGAATTAAGAAAAAGAAAATCATCATCTCTAAGACTTAAAACCGTAGCTATTTCAAAAGCCCGAAGAGATTTTAAATACTCTTCTCCTGCTTTTTTATACTGCTTATACTGTTTTATCGCTTTTGCTTCATTGTTTCCGACAACGGATCTTATATGATGATCTTGCAAATAAGAGATCATCTCTCCTCCAAGATAGGGACCTTTATTTAAAATATCGCCTACACATATCTCAAAATCACCGGATTTTATCCCTATCTTTTCTCTTAGATCTTTAAACTCGTCAAGACATCCATGAATATCCCCATATACTATTACCCTTTTCATTGCAAAAGTATAACCTAAAAAAGGAAATTTTTGCTTTGGGCGTTATTGTACCAGTTAGTTTATTTTTCCCATTCCTTTTGCCGAACTGACGATCGAATCGCCCTCTTCGTTGGAAAAAGATCTATATCTTGCTAAACATTCGTTTTTTTCGCTTTTTAACCTATCTTTCGTAAGATCGTCAAAATTCATAGGAAGCATCTTTTTATGCTCTATATAGGCGCTAAGTCTCTCTTTCGTATTTAAAACTTTTGCTTTAAAAAGCGTTTTGTTTAACATCTCCTGTTCTATTTGATCCTCTTTCTCACGATATAGGATATAATCCCTGCAAGTATATAGGGATAAAAGCTCTTTATCCAATTTCAAGTGCTTTTTTACGCTCGTATTTTTAGGGAGAGTTATGATCTCTTGGATTTTTTGCGCGGCCTCAAGGAACATCTCTTTTTGAAACGGATCGTTTTCAAATTTTTGTTCGACATACGACTCCACATCGTCTCTGATGCCGTTTGAATCAATATCTCTACCTTCCAAAGAATCTTCTTTTTGAGAATCAAGTTTGACGAGGGTTTCAAGATCAAAAATCCATCCAAACTTATTGTTTTGCTTTACGCCCTGTTCGGCGGCAAATAGCAGACTACATCCTCCAAATAAAAGCAGTGTCGCGATGAATTTTTTCATTTTATATTCCTTAAGTTTCTTTATCCTTAGTATATATATTTTTTTTACCTATGGCTAGAGATGGGCGATATTTTTTTCATAAAAGTCATTTTTTGTTACCGTTTTATGCAAAAGGGGAAATATTTATATCAAAAGGAGAGTTTTTACTAAAGTTATCGGAGTCTAAAAATTTTCTTTTTACCTATTTTGTATATACAAGAAGCTTTACCTTCAAAAAATCCCTCCTTGCTCCAAACGATGATATCCGAATGATTTTTTGCGTATTGGATATCGAAAGAACAATTATTTTTATTTGCGGATGAAGAGTATATAAAATCAAATCGTTTTAAAAATCGGCTATGGTTTTTGTCTAAAACTACTCGAATCGCCCGCTTATTGGGATATATAATCGTACTTTTTTTCGCCCTTCTTACTCTTTTTTTAAAATTTTTCGGAACCCTTGCGAGTTTTTTTAATTTATCCAGTTTATCGACACAAATTAAAAAAGGCTGTTTTGGATCTCTTTTTTTTGCTTTTGCCAAAGAGAGGGGATTTTCCGATAAAAAACCCGCGGTAGTATCTGTTTGAACAAGATACACCGCATCTTTCAAGATAGATAATCCTGAATGGCTTTTGGATTTAAAGCTCCCGTTTCATTTGCTAGAGCTTTTATGGCATCGGCGCTCGCAAGAGCGGCGGCAACCGTCGTAACATACGGTATGCCGAGTCTCAATACGCTTTGACGAATAACTCTCGCATCGTCTTTAGTGGCATTGCTATCACTCGTATTTATCACCAACGCTATTTCATTATTTTTAATCATATCGCCGATATTTGGGCGTCCTTCGGATATTTTGAGCACTTTTTTTGATTCTATACCGACTTTTAAAAGCGCCTCATGAGTGCCGCCTGTCGCAACTATATCAAATCCGATATCCAAAAACTTCTTAGCAAGTCTTTGCGCAAAGATTTTATCTACATCTGTCAATGATATAAATACGGTTCCGCTTAAAGGAAGTATATTTTCACTTGCCCACTGGCTTTTTGCAAAAGAGAGCGCAAAAGTGTCGCTTATACCCATAACTTCGCCCGTAGATTTCATTTCGGGTCCCAAAATCAAGTCGGCTCCAGAAAGCTTTTTAAATGGAAATACGGCCTCTTTTACACAAACCTGCTCTTTTAAAACGGGTTTATATACGGCTTCGTCTTTCGTTACCACTCCAAAGGTATCGTAAAACTCAAGCGCCTCTTTAAGGTCGCCAAGATACATAACTCTCGTAGCCACTTTAGCAAGCGGGATGCCCGTCGCCTTACTCACAAAAGGAACGGTGCGGCTAGCTCTCGGATTTACTTCTATCATGTATATCTCATTTTTATATACCGCGTATTGTATATTTAAAAGCCCTTTGACGCCGAGTCCCAAAGCTATCTCTTTTGTTTTTATCTCTATCAACTTTTGCAAATCTTTACTCAAAGAGATAGGAGGCAAAGAACATGCGCTATCGCCGCTATGAATACCGGCTTCTTCTATATGCTGCATAATCGCTCCGATATACACCTCTTTACCGTCGCATATGGCATCTACATCGATTTCGACGGCATGATCTAAAAATTTATCCAAAAGTACGGGAGAATCGTTGCTGACATTTACCGCTTCTTGCATATAGCGATTAAGTTCGTCGTCGTTATAGACTATTTTCATCGCCCTTCCGCCAAGCACATAACTCGGTCTTACAAGTACCGGATAACCTATATCGGAGGCGATTTTCAAAGCATCGTCCTTATTTGTCGCCGTGGCGTTTGCGGGTTGTTTTATGCCTATTTTTTTCATAAACTCCGAAAACTTTTCACGATCTTCCGCAAGATCGATAACCTCCGCCGTCGTTCCTATGATCTTCGCTCCGATTCTCGTAAGATCGCGGGAGAGTTTTAAAGGCGTTTGTCCTCCAAAATGAACAATCACGCCGTCTGGATTTTCTCTCTCTATAACGCTTCTAACTCCTTCAAAGTTAATAGGCTCGAAATACAGTATATCGCTAGTATCGTAATCGGTAGAAACCGTTTCCGGATTGCAGTTGTACATGATCGTTTTAACACCCATGTCGCTCAAAGCGAAAGAGGCGTGAACGCAACAATAATCAAACTCTATCCCTTGTCCTATTCTGTTTGGTCCTCCTCCGATAACCATAACTTTTTTTTCTTTGATGATATTCTCTTTTTTTTCTATATCGCTTATAGGCGTAGTCGAGTATAGATATGGAGTAAGAGCTTTGAATTCGGCGGCGCAGGTATCTACTTCATTGTATTCGAGTTTTATTCCAAGCTTTTTTCTTGCGTCATAAACCTCGTCTTCACTCACATTTATAAGTTTTGAGAGCATTTTGTCGGAAAATCCGAAACTCTTCGCAAGCCTTAACTTCTCTTTATTTTTCAAGATATCTTTATCGATCTCTTTTTCAAAAGAAACAAGCTCTTCTATCTGGTACAAAAACCATCTATCGACAAAACAACACTCAAAAACTTCATCAACGCTCATACCCTCTCTAAAAGCCTGAGCTATATAAAGTATTCTGTCGCTGTTTGGCCGTCTTAGCTCTTTTTTTAAAAAATCGATATCGACTTCTATTTTTTCAAAGCCGCTTAGATCCGTTTCCAAAGAGCACAACGCTTTTTGCAAAGACTCTTTAAATGTGCGACCGATACTCATGACCTCGCCCACGCTCTTCATGGAAGTCGTAAGCGTCGAATCTGCTCCGGGAAATTTTTCAAAAGTAAAGCGGGGAATTTTAGTGACTATATAGTCTATTACCGGCTCAAAGCTCGCGGCGGTACCGGTTATGTCGTTTTGAATCTCATCTAGCGTATAACCTACGGCCAAAAGAGTGGCGACTTTGGCTATGGGATAACCGGTCGCCTTTGACGCCAACGCCGAACTTCGGCTGACTCTCGGATTCATCTCTATAACCGTCATGCGTCCGTTTTTCGGATTTACCGCAAACTGTACATTGCTTCCTCCCGTATCGACTCCTATCTTTCTAAGAATCGCGAAAGAGGCGTTTCTCATGTGTTGATACTCTTTATCGGTAAGGGTGAGAGCGGGCG
>JALWKJ010000182.1 GCA_027081495.1 Campylobacterales bacterium
ACGAAGCCTATAATCTGCACTTAAGCGACAAACGGGCAAAAAAAGTCAAAGCGTATCTTATCGAACTTGGAGTTGAAAAGAACATATTGACCGCTAAAGGGTTTGGATCTTCAAATCCCATAGCAAGCAACAACACAAAAGAGGGAAGAATTCAAAATAGACGAGTAGTGATAAAAATAAAATAATACCTATTTCGTAAGCGCCGCAAGAAATTTACGGCGCTAAAAATCGGCTAGAATTAAAATTTTTTTCTAAGATCTCCGTTATAAACGATATCTTTTACATCTATCGTATCGTCGTTTAACATCGATGGAACCGCGTCGGCCGCTTCTAGCTTTTTTATTTCGCCGTCGAGCTCTTCTTGATAACTCATCATCATGTCGGCGGTGATAACGCCCGGAGCCTTTTGAATCTTTGTCAATTTTTTAATCTCCTCTTCAACGCCCTCGCCTTCGATAGTTACTATAATCTTACCCAGCTTTTGTTCGCCGAAATGGTAATCGCATATATCGCTATTTTCGCACCACTGTTTTACGGAATCGAAATTCTCTTGTTTGCATTGGATAACAATGCTTGAAATATTCATGATATTTTCTCCTTATTTGTTTAATCTCCACATATTTACGGTATTATCGTCACTCGAGGAAAACAATATCTTTTGAGTTTTAAATACGATAGTATTTAGCGTGCTCTTTTGACCTTTTAATATCGCTATATTCTCTTTCGAAGGCAATTTGTATATAAAAATATCATTCTCCTCATCCATGGTAAATGCCGCTTCTTTTGCACCGGGACTCAAAGCCGCCGCATATATGAGAAAGTTTGCTTGTATAAAATCTCCTTTAGAGGTTTTAAGATCGTAAATCGAAGCCCTTCTATCTTGTCCCGCCCCGACTACGACATCGGCTTTAAAATCAACTTTATATACATTGTCTTTATTGATACCTTTTAGTTTTTTTATAATTTTTCCGTCTTTTACATTTACTATGTTTATTTCACCGCTTTCACAACCAAAAGCCGCCATAGATCTATCTTCATTCAACGCAAAATCGGAAAATTTTGAAGGAGAGAGTTGATGCCTGTAAACCTCTTTTTTTTTATTTAGATCATAAATAGCAACTTCATCTCCTAAAAATCCAAAAAGAATATGATCTTTATCAATAAACCTTGCCTTTATTATGGCGTCTTTATCTTTTGCTGATATGATTTTTTTAGTGGCGTTGTCTTCGCAAATCCAAAGATCGGAGTATCCTCCCTCGCCGCTATCGCTTAAAAGCAGATATCTGCCATCCTCAAAATCGACGCTAAATACCTTTGCGTCTATACTCTCTCCCATGAAATCTTTGATTTTCGGAAGTTGTATCTTTTTGACAAACTTATCATTTTCATAATCATAAACCAGTAAATTACCGCCGTTAGTACCTAAATATAAAAAACCATTTTTCAAAACCATATCTTTAACCGGAAAACCGGCATCTATCTGCCGATAAGGTTTATACTCGATTGCCGCGATTAAATAACAACTAAGCGTTATAAAAAAAAGTATCTTTTTCAACTCTCAAGCTCTCTCTCGACGATATCGATAACCGCTTTTGCCACGCCCTCTTCGTCTAATGCGCTTTTTACGCCGTATAAATCCTCTTCGGAAGCAAAAAAAGTTTCAAACTCTTTGGCATTTGATAGTCTGTTAACGACATTTTGAAGTTTATCGCTTCCAAGCGCATCTTGGACTCTTTGAGTCAAATAGATTAAAAAATTAAACTCGCTCGGATCGAATACATCAAATTCGTCGGAATCGATATCGTCGTAATTTTCATCGACTACGACCAAATCTCTTATATCGTAAACCTTTTCTTCTATTTTAGAAATCAAATTCGGATATTGTTGCTCTAAACTCATATCTGCTCCTTCTTTATCGGTAATGAAACATAATCGATAGCTTTGGAAGGACATCTGCTAAGACAAAAACCGCAGGCCGTACATAGCTTAGTATCTATGACGGGATTAAACAAACCGTTAAAAAGTATCGCGTCGTCGATGCAAGGCTCTTTACATGAAAAACAGACGACACCGTTATGCGCGACGCAATCTTTTGTCGAAATAACGAATTTTGCGTTAATATTTTGGCTCGTTAATGTATTTTCAAGACTCAAAACGCCCAAATCGCATTTTTTTGCACACTCTTGACAAAAAGTGCAGCCGCTTTTATTAAAATTCAAAATCGGCGTGCCGTCGGCTCTTATGACTATTATCTTCTCTTCGCAAACGCTCGCGCATGACTTATCGCCGCATTTGACGCATAAAGAGATAAACTCTTCTTCGCACTTTGCATAAGGAGGTCTTAACGACGCCTCGTTCTTTTCGTCGGCGATCTTATTAAGCGGTTTTTTAAAGGCTGTCAAAAAATCGCGACGGCTCGACACTACTGTACGCCCTCGTTTATGGTGTCGATAAGATTAGAACCGTTTTGAGTTCCCTCCGATCTAAAATCAGGCGCAAAATTGTTTTTTACGATCGCATCTTGTGTCGATTGAGGCACATGACACTGAGAGCAGTTAAAACGACCGGGATAGAGATCATTAAGTTTTCTAGCGACTATTTTAATATCGCTCGTATTGGAAATCGCCAAGCCCTCTTTGAGAATTTCGCCGTTTTCACCAAGTTCGGTCATAGGTCTAAAATTCGTAAAGTGAGACGGCGGTATAGGCGTAGCTTTGACGCCCGGCGCGACATCGGGCATATGACAACTAAGACAGGCGTTGTTGTTTTTTGTTATAGGAAGAAGCGTTTTGACGCTGTGAGGTATCATCGGAGGGGCGTTTTCAAAAGCTCTTTGTATTTTTTTGGAACTTCCCGGGGCGCTGGCTATATATTGCGTTTTATCCGCCGCGGTACCCTCCTCGCTATAAAGGCTTGTTTTTCTAAGTCCTAAAGACTCCTCGCTAACGGAGTTTTCGGATAAAATACCGGTATCGATTTTTTTATCCTCAATACCTTCAAGAGCTTTGGCGTCTATCGGTTCGCTTTTTTGTAAATTCTCTTTTTTAACGCTACTTGTAACTTTTCCCGATTTTATAAGATTCGCCAATTCATTAACTCTTTGCATATCCATCGCATTAAGAGAGCCTAATGTAAAAAGAGTGATCGTTATCGATATGAATATAATTTTTGTTAACATTTTTTCACCTCAAAAAATTTTTTACAAAACGGTAAACAATACCTGCTTTGCAGAAAATTTTTTACAAGGGAAGATTATTCCCTTGTAAAAATTTTAACTTAATCGACACCTTCATTCATCACATCAAGAAGATTCGATCTCTTCTTTTCATCCGGTTTTCTAAATTCGGGTTGAAAAGTATTATTAACTACAGGAGCGATTTGAGCCTGTGGAGCGTGACACTGCGTACAATTGAAACGACCTTGATAAAGCGTATGCAATTTTTTCGCTTTCGCAAGCTTTATATCGCTTGTGTTTCCGATATCTCGACCAAGCACTTTTCCCTCTTTTATAACTTCTCCGCCCTTCATGACGGTTTTAGGTCTAAAATCGGTAAAGTGCGTCGGAGGAATAGGCGTAGCTTTGACGCTCGGCGCGACTTCAGGCATATGACATCCAAGACATGCGTTGTTAGCTTTTGTTATAGGCAAAAGTCCTTTTACGCTGTGTGGAATCATCGGTGGCGCGTTTTCAAAAGCTCTGTCGAAAGTTTTTGCTTTTCCGGGCGCTACGGTAGTATATTTACCTTCGTCCGGTTTTGTGTTGTCTTCGGTATAGAGGTTGGTTTTTCTAAGTCCTAACGACTCTTCCGAAACGGTTCCCGTCGCGGAAGCGCAACCGACAGCGGTAATCGCTATCAGTGACAATAGACCAACCCATGATTTTTTCATTTTCATAGTTACTCTCCTTTAATATCTTTTATAACATTTCTTATAGCAAATTCAAGTGCGTCATCATCACACACATCTACACATCTACCGCAATTGGTGCATTCGATCATCGTAACAAATTCGCTTCGTTTACCGATCATATTAAGCACCTGAGTTTCCGGGCAGACATCCTTACACTTTAAACATAGCGTGCAGTTTTCGCTGTTGTGGTTTACTCGAAAAAGGTTAAATTTTCCTATTATCGAATAGACGCCGCCAAGCGGACATATATGTCCGCACCATCCGTTCTTAAGAACAAACAGATCAAACAAAAATATCGATACCAAAAGTCCTAATCCCGCTCCAAAACCGAAAATTACGCCTCGATTTAAAATCGTGATAGGACTGATTATCTCAAATGCCGCAATACCGCTTATAAACGAAACGATAAGCGCCAAAATGATCGCATAATAGCGAATATTTCTACTCGCCCACATTTTTCGCTCGATTTTATCAAGATATAAAACCCGTCTAAGCCAATCGGCAAAATCGGTTATTAAATTTACCGGACAAACCCAGCTGCAAAACGCCCTGCCTCCGATAAGAGCGTAAAAAAGAGCGATTATAACTCCTCCGACAAGAACATTCACGCCTAATGCGGCGCCCGCGGAGAACATTTGCAAAATAGCAAACGGATCGCTAAGCGGAATCGTTGCAAAAAGCGACGAACTGGACAGATCTCCGGTTAAAACTTTCCAACCGTAAACATTGCCGCCAAAATAGAGCAAAAGCAGAGAAATTTGCGTTATTCTTCTTAAAATAAGATATTTATAATTACTCCACTTCATCAATACTCCAGATCCATATTTAAATAATCCTGCGGCTTTTTTTCACTTCTTTTCGTATGAGTAGTTACATCTTTTCCGACTCTCTCTTCTACTCTTTGTTGATCTTTCGTATCCCATCCTTTGACATAATGACTTCCCGGCTTTCCAAGAGCGATTTCGCGAGGCAATACGAATATTGCGGCTTTTTCGGTTACGCAAGCTTTCTCACACAAACCGCATCCCGTACACGCGTTCATAACGACCACCGGCTTTAAAAAAGCGTGTTTGCCCGTTCTTTCGTTCCTATCGTATTCCAGTTTTATAGCGACATCAAGCAACGGGCACGCGCGATAACAAGCATCGCACTGAATACCCCAAAAAGCTATACACGAATTTTGATCTACTACCGCCAATCCCATATCCATCATCTGCGGATCAAGCTCGTTTTTCTCATTCGTCACCAAAAGAGGATCGAGAGCTCCGCTAGGGCATACGGGAACGCAAGGAATATCCTCACACATATAGCAAGGTACATCTCTTGGCGTAAAAAACGGCGTGCCTATCGTTACGCTATCTTGCGCCTTCGCCATTTTAAGGGTTGCCGGACGCGCTTTGTTCGTCTCTTTGTCTATATTGCTTGGACGATTCAAACATGCTTCACTGCATAAACCGCATTTGATACAAGTGCGTAAAAACTCCTCTTCTTTTATGGCGGCAGGAGGTCTGAGAGTGAGTGGCGAACTTTTCGCCTTGGCGGCATATCCGGTCCATAATAATCCACCCATCGCCCCAAGACCGATATTTTGCGCCATTAGCGTAAAAAACTTACGCCTTGGCGTAATCGGGGGCTTTTTATCCTCTTTGCTCACTGCTTCGCCTTTGCTTTTATTTTATGCTTTGTACAGTTTTACCGCACATTTTTTAAAGTCTGTCTGTTTTGACATAGGACATGTCGCATCAAGGCAAACTTTGTTTATAAACACTTTCTCGTCAAACCATGGCACGAACACAAGTCCTTGAGGAGGTCTGTTTCTTCCTCTTGTCTCGACTCTCGCTTTAACTTTTCCTCTTCTTGAGTCAACCCAAATAAGTTCGCCGTTTTTAAAACCTTTGGCTTTTGCGTCTTTTGGATTCATGTAGCATAACGCTTCGGGAACGGCGCGATAAAGTTCGGGAACGCGCATTGTCATAGTACCGCTGTGCCAATGCTCTAACACACGACCCGTACAAAGCCATGTATCGTATTTGCTATCTGGCATTTCCGGTGGATCCATATACGGTCTTGCATATATTTTAGCTTTATTCGGCAATGCGTATTTGCCTTTTGATTTATCCGGAGCCGTAAGGTTACCTTGAAGAATTTTTTTAGCGAGCGGTCCGTAAAACGCAAAATCTCCGCCGGGATTCGCTTTTGCCGCATACGGATCGTATTTGACATTAAATCTCCATTGAGTCTCTTTACCGTTGACAACCGGCCACTTAAGACCTCTTACTTTATGATAAGTCACAAACGGAGCGAGATCATGAGCATGTCCTCTTCCAAACGACGCGTACTCTTCAAATAGGTATTCGTGAATCATGAAACCGTAACCTTTAAAGACTTTACCGTCGCTGCCTACTACATTTCTGCTATCTCCAAGACATTCGGAGTTATCATATCCTTTTTGAGGGAAAGAGTTCGTATCGATTTTATAAGATTTGGCTCTTTCATTCGCAAAGAGTATATCATACATGGTAGTATTTCCGCTATAACCCATCGCTTTGGCTTTTTCACGAACATCCGCAAGCTTTTTACCGTTTCTAAGAGTATATGGACCCCACAAATCGTTTACCGTAAATCGTTTTGAAAGTTCAACCCACTGCCAAGTATCGCTCATAGCGTCGCCGACGGGAAGTACCTGTTGTCTCCAGTGCTGCGTTCTTCTTTCGGCATTTCCGTAAGCTCCCCATTTTTCATAAATCATAGCAGAAGGCAGTACCAAATCCGAAACTTTCGCGGAAATTCCAGGATATCCGTCGGATGTAACTATAAAGTTATCCATCTCTCTAGCGGCTTTGATCCAGTGTTTTGCGCTAGCTGAATCCTGATATGCGTTACATACATTAACCCATGCGAATTTAACCACGCCGTCTTCTATATCTCTATGGATTTTCATGATATGTTGATTACCTACGGGGTTAAGCGTGCCTTCTGGAATTTTCCATCTGTTTTCGACTATTTTTCTATGTTTTGGATTTTTAACCATCATATCCGCGGGGAGTCTGTGACAGAAAGTTCCGACTTCTCTCGCCGTACCGCATGCTGAAGGTTGACCGGTTAGAGAAAATGCGCCGGATCCTGGTTTTGCTTGTTTATTTAGCATAAAGTGAACATTATATGAAAGAGTGTTACACCATGTGCCTCTTGTATGCTGATTCATACCCATTGTCCAAAAAGAGACAACTTTTCTATCTTTTTCGACATAAAGCGCTACAAGGTCTTTTAGTTTCTTCTTGAAACTCTCCAAAGATTCGTTCGGATCGCCTTTAGCGATTTTCGCCACATAATCAAGAGTATATGGCTCAAGCGATTTTTTATACTCTTCAAATGAAATTTTCCAGTGTTTTAGAGTACCGCCGGTATGTTTCATCACATCGCCCTCTTTATAACCGTAAGGTGCGAGCGCCGGGGCTTCTTTCGCGGAAACTTTTTTACTCATCTCTTTGGAAATAGTCTCCATCTCAAGAGCGCTGTATTTACCCTCTTTAAGAGATTTTTCTCCTTTTCTTCTCATCCCGTAACCGATATTTACCGGACCTGCCGCAAAAACTATATGTTTTTTGATAAAATCCCAGTCGATCGCATCAGGATGGTTATATACTATTTCATGAGCGATATAATTCCAAATCGCCAGATCCGTATGAGGAGAAAAAATAATGTTAAAATCTCCCAGATCGCAGGTTCTATGCGTATAAGTTTGAATATTGACGACTTTTACTCTATTTGGATCCGAGAGTTTTCTATCGGTTACTCGAGACCAAAGTATCGGATGCATCTCCGCCATATTTGAACCCCATGTAACAATGGTATCCGTCAACTCTATATCGTCGTAACATCCGCTTGGTTCGTCAACACCGAATGTCTGATAAAACCCGACAACGGCGGATGCCATACAGTGTCTGGCGTTTGGATCTATGGCGTTTGATCTAAATCCGCCTTTCATCATTTTTTGAGCCGCATAACCCTCCATAACTGTATATTGTCCGGAAGCAAAGACGGCCACGCCTTCCGGTCCGCTGGCTTTTAACGCTTTTCTGATATGTTTTTCCATCTCGTCAAAAGCTCTTTTCCAGCTTACCGGTTTAAATTTTCCTTTTTTGTCAAATTCACCTTTGTCATTCACGCGAAGTAACGGAGTTTTAAGCCTATCCTCTCCATACATAATTTTGGCGTTAAAGTATCCTTTGATACAGTTGAGCCCTCTGTTTACCGGAGCCGCCGGATCTCCTTTGACTGCAACGATCTTACCGTTTTTCGTAGCGAGCATGATTCCACATCCCGTTCCGCAAAAACGACAAGCCGCCTTGTCCCATCTCCAGCCCTCTTCACCTTTAGCCGCCGCAGCTTGTACTTCCGATGGAACCGTAATCCCAACGGCACTCGCCGCCGCCGCCGCTGCCGAACTTTTTAAAAAGTCTCGTCTGCTAATCGACATATAGCCTCCTTTATTTAGATTAAACTATTGCATAGTTATTATATGATAAATAAAATTAACGGTTGTTGATCCAAATCAAGAAAGATATGATAATAATAAATATTACTTATAACTTAACCACTTTAACGACTCTTTCGTCCATATTGTGTTCACAAAGAATCTTCTCGACTCTTTTTTGCCAAAGCTTTCCAAACTCTTTCGCCTCCTGAGCGGTAGCGATACCCTGCAATACTCTTTGCATCAAAAGCGCCATATCTTTCTCGGCGGGAACGACCGAAGGATTATAAAAGAGATCTACGCTCTCAAGCGTATCCGTTCTTAGAAACTTTGCGCTCGAGTCTATCGCGCTGTTATAAAACATCAACGAATTTCTTGCAAAGTTACCTCCCAATCCTTTAAAACCTCCCGTCGTCGTAGCTCCGGTTATGTTTGAAATCACATTTCCGATAACTCCGGCGACACCCTCTTTTTCATCCTCTTTGAAATAGACTTTTATCTCCCCTCTAACCGGAAGTTCATCCCCGTAAAGAGCCTCAAGCGCGCGAACCGTCATCAAGTAGGCTCCCGCAACCGTAGGACAGCTGTGTCCCGCTATTTTTACGATATCTTTATACTCGAATGTTACTATTCCGTCTTCAAAACTTCCTAAAACTTTGCTTAAGGGGTCAAACATCGTAATAGTCTCGACTTTGTCGTAATACTTAGGATAATTCATTTAAACACCTCCCAATGCTTTTTTTACTTCATCGCTAGCCATCGATATATTCCATTGCGGCTCCCATACGATCTCAACGCTTACCGAATCTATATCGGGAAGTTTTAGCACCGCGTCTTTTACCCACTGTACCATCATCTCATGCAAAGGGCATCCTCTGCTTGAAAGCGTCATTTTTATATCCGCATGATTATCTTTTACCTCCGCGTCATATATAAGCCCCATCGAAACGATATCAAAACCCACTTCCGGATCGATAACCGTTTTTATAGCTTCATATATATCCTCTTTTGTCGCCATTTTCAAACCCTTTAAATTTAGATTTTTTTGTATGTCAATGTAAAATATATATTGTAAAGAACAAAAAGCGAACTTATCGCCATGATAATCGCGCCGCTTATAAATAAAAACTTATTTTGGATCAAAACTCCAACGCCGCTTACAACGATACCTCCAAGCGTCAACCAAAACTGCACATCCGCTGCTTTCTCTAAAACCATATCATGAAGCATCGGCACTTTTTGTTTGCCCACTAAAGGAGAGTATCTTTGATACCAAACCAAAAAAGGTAGTATTTTATAGATATGTCCTACTATTATAGTCGATAAAAAACCGAAAAAGAAGAGATATCCTCCAAACACTACGCCTCTTTGCCACTCAAAAAGATAAGATAGCAAAAAAACCGTTACCGACAATATAAAAAAGATATACGAAGCTATCATATTTTTCGCCCAATAATCGTTTTGTTTTCTCACCCTCTTTTTAAATATCAACCTCATTTGATACGCAAAAAGCGCAAACGATATCACTATCAAAAAAAACCCGGCTAACTCCAGCCAAAAGATATCCGACAATAAAGCGTAAACGAAAAGAATCTCTCCCGCGATTATAAAATAAAAAGAGCTCTCTATGGCTTTTTGTCCAAAACCGTACGCCAAAGAAAACATAGGAATCAATACGAGAGCCACGCCCATAATAGTCATCATGACATATCCGCCAAGCACCAAAAAAACATGACTTAAAACCATTTTTAAAATATCGATCCGCAAAAAACCGTACCAAAGATTTAAAGCGATTACAAAACCGAAGATTACGCCGACGGTCAAAAATATATTTGAGACAAAAATATATTTTGCCGTAATAGTCCAATTTTCTATACTCTTATATGTCAAAAAGACATTCGCCGTAAAGATAAACATCGAAACAAGAACCAAAAGAGATCCGTAAGGAAGCAAAGCAAGCGCGTTTTGATTGAAAAAAGAGTATATCATCAACACGATACCGATCGTAAAAAGATAAAACTGTATATACGCAAAATCTTTTGAAAAAAGAGGTATCTCCAAAATAACAGGGATAAGCTGATACATCGCTCCGAAAATGATCATCATCACAAATCCCAAAAGATACAGATGCGAAAGCGCGGCTATCGTATTTGATAAAACAAACCCTTCCAATTCACCGGCGTAAAAAGGAAGAGCCAAAGAGGTAAGTAAATAAAAAAAAGCCCCCGCTAAAAAAAAGTGCGCTACCAAATTAAACGGCGGCGCCATCTCGGTAGCCAGTTGTTTTGCCATCTAAATTTCGCTCATCCGCCGCAAGAGGCGTCGTTTAAATCGGCTTTTTCGCTCTCGCCCTCTTTATAACTAAAAAGTAGTCTAACTCTACCGTCGTCCATAACGCTTTGGTCTATATCGTAGTTTTGACCGATTTTATCGAGAAGCCCCATCGGTTTTTTGTGATTTATCATCAAAACCGATCTATCTTTATCTATAAACTTCAAAGCGATCATAGCGTTTACCATAGGTTCGGGGGGTCCGCATCTTGATGTATCAAACTCTATAATGCGCCCATTATTTGATTGATATTCATAAAAAGGAACCGTCGCGCCCTCTGGAGTAAACTCTTTTGCGTCGGAGGGTCTTTGAATCTCGTTTAAATTTGCCATATTCTCTCCTTATAAAATATTTCTTATCTCTATGGCTAGCCATAAAATTACGAAGTTGAGTAAAAAAATCAGCATGGACGAACTTCTTGCGAGTATCTTCTCTTTAACGGTTTTCTCCCTGCCGTTACTTTTTAAAGAGATATGCATATGCACGATCGTAGCTATGGTAATAAGCGCGACAAGAGCCAGTTTGATATGCATATAAAACCCAAGCTCATAGGTAAATTTTTCGGGATTGTCATGAAAGCCGTTTACCACATACATATACGCTCCGCTTAATAACAATAAAACCAATACGACCGACTCGAAATATCCATACAAAGGACCGATATAAAAATAGACGATTTTTTGCGCCTCTTTATCTCGTAGAGTAATACCTAAAACGAAAAGAAGAAGAGAGCCGCCAATCCATGCCGAAGCGGCAACCATATGCACATAAATGACTATTTCATATATCATAATTATCCAAAACCTTTTACCGTAGTTACTATATTCTTATTTTAAATCTATTTCATTGACATATATCAATCGAGTCCTTTGAAACTCGATTTCAAAGAGTTTTATCGCGAAATATCTTCAAAGCTCTCTTTAAATCCTCTTTCGTATCTATACCGAAACTTTCGCTTACCACTTCCACCATGAGGATCTTTTTACCGAAATAGAGCGCTCTTAACTGCTCGAGTTTTTCTATCTCTTCAAGAGGAGAAGTTCCAAGAGTACAAAATTTTTCCAAACTTTTTCTCGTAAATCCATAAATGCCCAAATGTCCGAGATATCCGTCATGAGGCTCTCTGTCATACGGTATTTTACTTCTTGAAAAATATATGGCGCATCCTTGATGATCGACGACTACTTTAACATGATTTGGATCGTCGGCAAAAAAGGAGTCTATCTTTTTATAGCAGCTTACCATCATAAACGACTCCTTATTTTCCACGGCGTTTTTGACTCTCTCATAAACGCTTGAGACGACTTCTTGCTCTATAAAAGGCTCGTCGGCTTGAACATTTACGACGATTTCGTCATGATCTATACCTAAGACGCCGGCCGCTTCGTTTATTCTGTCGGTTCCGCTTTTATGAATACTTGAAGTCATTACGGCGTCAAATCCGTACTTTCTGGCGACATCGGCAACCTCTTTGGAATCCGTGGCGATCGCTACCTCATCTATATCTTCCACTCTTCTTGCGGTCGCTATAACCATAGGAACTCCGTTGATATCGGATAAAACCTTATTTGGAAATCTGTTTGAAGCGACTCGCGCCGGTATGATGATCATCTTTTTTTGCCTTTATTAACTTTTATTGGTTAAAATAGATCGAGTCCTCTGAAAAATATGATTCTCGAACAACATCTACAGCGGCAGGGTCAAAATTTGGGACAAATTTTGGGAACCCGCCGTGAAGCCGTTTGAGAGAAACATCATTTTCAGAGGACTCAATAATATTTTATATATTCCAAAAAAACCGAATCCAATCTTCGGCTATTTTGACCTTAAAATCGGGTTGATAAGAAGCCTCTTCTTTGTAGAACAAAACACCGGATTTAAATTCACTTTTTGGATAAAGATCATTTAATGTTTGCATTATCGTACTCATAGTATCGCCGCTGTCAACGATGTCATCGACTACTAAAATCCTTAAATTTTTATCAATTTTCGGGATATTGAAGAGCTTTATTGTTTCAAGTTTTATTGTATCATTATAATGGATAGAATTAATAGTATAAAGGTCTCTAAGGTT
>JALWKJ010000183.1:0-3585 GCA_027081495.1 Campylobacterales bacterium
TTATTATTTAATTTACCCGATATTTAATTTTATCGAGCCAAAGTAAAAAAAATTATACTAATTAATTAAAATTTAATCATTCATTTACTATTATAGTAAAAGATAATATAAACTAAAGGATCGTCATGGCTTTTTTGAAAAACGGTTTAATTTTTTGCGCTCTCTTTTTTTTGAGCGCGTGTTCAAGTATAACAAACTATTCGCCTTCAAATCATATTCCAAAAGACGGTATGATAACCGTTTTACCGTTTAAAAACAATACGGATACTCTCTTTGCCGGCCTAAAAGCGAAAAACATCATGGAAGCCATTTTAGTTTCAAAAAATTGCTCCGTGAAAATCTCTTCATTTGACAAAGATAGACAATCCGACAAACACGGCGACCTTTATAATATCACGACAAGATACTATCTTCTTGGGAATATAAACGAATGGAGATACAAAACCGGTCTCGATGCCGAGCCGGCGGTAGCTTTGAATTTCAATATCGTAGATAGAGCAAACGGCAAAGTGGTCTATAGCGCGGTGGGGGCAAAAAGCGGATGGGGACGGGAATCTCTCGGCTCGATCGCTCAAAAACTCATGCTGGAACTCGTAGATAGATAATGTCTTTTTTCAACTACCGGCTGATCGTAAAATATGCCGAAGCGCTAATTATATCGATCATTTTCATAACCATAGGATATGCGATAAATTCGCACGATCCATGTTTTATAGACAATAAAATCAATATCGCGCTTTTTGTTATAACGGTTTTAACGCTTTTTTTCGGTTTTGCGGGACTTATATCGTTTTTAATCGTCTATATAAGCGCTTTTTTCCTTTTTTATGAAACATTCGCCCTTTATAAAATGTTGGAACTTTTGATGCTTGGGCTTATTTTATATCTTTTTCACTATTTATGGGAAACGAAAACTCAAGAAGAGCATATAAAAAACAGATACCTAACCCAAAGGCTGGAAGAAAATACAAACGCCTTTTACACGCTTAAAACTTCATACGATCAACTGGAAAAGTCACACATAACGAAACCGTTTGGACTTTTTGAATCGCTGGAGAAAATCATAAACATAACGCGTGAAAATCCAAACAGAGCCGAACTTGAGTTTTTAAAGTTTTTAAAACAGCTTTATCAAGTTAGAAAATCTTTTTTGCTTTACTATAAAAAAGGCAAAATCGAAAAGTTATCGCAACTTGAAAAAAACGATATTTTTGAAAACGACATATTGATCAAACGGGCAATCTTGAAAATGACTCCGGTATATGTGGACTTCAATGAAAAAACCGATACGAAATATCTTGCCGTAATTCCCGTCGCGACGCCTGATGAAATCGCGCTTTTAGTGATAGAGGAGATATCGTTTAACGCTTTTAACAAAGAGGTTTTATTGCAAATTTGCGTTATTTTTACATATTTCGTACAAAGCGTTCAAAAAGAACGGTTTATGGAATTTCATCAATGCCGCCGCCCCTATTTTAATGACGACTTCACTTTTGAACTGTGTAAACTGCAAAATATAAAAGATCTCTACAATATATCTTCTTCGGCTCTTAGCTTAAAATCAACCGATTTAAAATATATGACAAAACTACTTTCGATAATACAAAAAGAGAAAAGAGCCTTAGACTTGATTCAAACGCTAACCGTAAATAAAAAGCGGTATGTTATCATAATCGTTTTTGTGTTTTCCGACCGATTAGCCGCCGAAAAATTTTTATCGAGAGTAAAAAAAATCATGAAAGAAGAGAAAGATTATTCCACTCATGCGCAACCCGAAGATTTTGAGTATAAAATAGCGGATATCGAATTTAACAAATTTGAAAAGCTCCTTGGATAAAAAATGCAATCTATAGCGCAAATTACAAACGGCGGTTTTATATTTTGGTATCTTTCGGGCGTCGCTCTATTCTCTTATTTGATGTTTAGAGCAAGCGGATTTAAAAATCCGTGGGGTCTGTTGCTGCTCTTTTTGTTTAACTCCGTTATGGTCGGAGTCGGTCCGATTTTGACGATTTTGCTCTATTTCTATCTGGTTAAAAGAGATAAAAATAGCGTGCAAATAAAAATTCATTCTCTTGATTTACAACAGTTAAAAATCTCTTATCCCATTATCACAAGAGATTACAGAGAAGGTCCGCTTGAAAGATTTTTAATGAACGAAACGAGTTCGCAGGAGAGAAAAGTAAAACTATTGTCTTATCTAAAAGAAAAATTCGACAAAGACGATATGCGGCTGTTTCAAGCGACACTCTCGGGAAAAGGCGACGAGAGCAGACTTTTTTGTTTTGGAATCATAAACCAAATGGAAAAAACTCTCAACGACAAAATAAACGATTTATCGCAAAAACTACTCAAATGTAACGATCCGATAAAAAAAAGCGAATATGAAAAAGAGCTCGGATCGCTTTACTGGGAGTTTGTATATAACCGACTTGTCAGTAAAGATCTTGAAGAGTTTTATCTAAAACACGCAAAAAAATATATTTTAAACACCATAAATAGCAACCCAAAAGATATCGAACTTTTAATTTTACTGGCAAAAATTTATCTTAAGATGCAAAAATACGACGATGCGATAAAAATTTTCGAAGATGCGGCTAAAAACCGCCTTTACAAAGATGAGATTTTACCTTATCTGTGCGAGCTTTATTTTAAAAAGAGAGATTTTAAAAAACTGAAAAATTCACTCTATGAGATCAAATCTATCGATTATGCGCCTAAAATTTTATCTTTTACATCATTATGGAGAAGCGATTCGTGTATGATAAAAAAGATATAGATATTTTATTGATAGCCGAAGGCACATATCCTTATGTAAGAGGGGGAGTTTCAAGCTGGATCGATCAAATAATAAACGGCATGCCCCATTATAGATTCGGAATACTTTTTTTGGGAAGCAAAAAAGAGGACTACAATAAAAAAAATTATAAGTTAGCGAAAAATATTCATTTTTATGAAGAGTACTTTCTTTTTGACGAGATAAAAACAAAAGAACCCAAACATATAAAAATAAAAAAAGAGAGTTTTAAAAAGATAGAAGAGTTTTATCAAAAGATAAAAGAAAAACAGAAGTTTGATTTTAAAACCGTCTTTAATAAGGATTTTTTTGAAGAGGAGATAAGCATAAACGAATTTCTCTACTCGTACGATTCTTGGGAATTTATAAAAACAAACTATAACGAAAACTGTCATGATATCTCGTTTATCGACTACTTTTGGACCGTAAGAAGTATCCATAAGCCTATTTGGCTTCTTGCGCAAATCGCCAAAAAGACAAATATCGCAAAAATCGTCCACTCTCCCTCTACCGGATACGCCGGTTTTACGGCGGCGCTTATCTCGAATTTTCATAACATACCTTTTATCTTAACCGAACACGGAATTTACATCCGAGAGAGAAAGATGGACATGCACACAAGCAGCGGTTTTAAACTATATAAATCGTCTTTACAAAAAAGCATTCAAAGCGGTAATTATCTAAAAGAAATGTGGATAAACTTTTTTGAAAAGATCGGTTTTTTGACATACAAATCGGCGACGGAGATACTTTCGCTTTTCAACGGAGCCAAAGAGTTAAAGATAGGT